>JANPNY010000491.1:0-8130 GCA_031427745.1 Chitinophagaceae bacterium
GGCTTCTATAGTAGATTGCAGGCAACTTATATTAGAAACGCCCTATTATAGTATACCCGCTTTATATGATTGTTACGCCCCTGTTTATCCCAACAGCAGGATGGCAAGCTATAAGTTTCCGGTGAATGAATATTTGCAGGAAATAAAACGGCCCATCACTATTTTTCATGGTACCAGCGATGGAATTATCAGGTATAGTTGTGCTGCAAAATTGAAAGCAGTTTTAAAAACATCAGATCGATTTGTAACGATTGAAAAAGGCTCTCACAACGATTTAAATAATTTTCCGCTTTATCACCAGGTGCTGGATTCGTTGCTACAGTTCTGATAGTGACACAGATTTTTTCGTGATTTTTAACTTGTGTACAACCCCTACTTTTAACGCATAATTTTCTTTATTATGGCTTACCGGAAAATCGAAGCAAACAGGATAATCATAGTCTTGAACAATGTCTTTGATCACTTCATAAACTGTTTTACCAAAAGGTCGGTCAGTATCTTTTGAGTCGGTAAATCCTCCAATAATCAATCCTGCCAGGTGAGCTAGTTTTCCGCTACGTTTAAGTTGATAAAGAAGCCTGTCTACCCCGTAAATAAATTCCCCCACATCTTCCAAAAAAAGAATTTTTTTACGGGTGTTGATATCAGATTTTGTACCTACCAGGTTTGCCAGTAAGGTAAGGTTACCGCCTACCAGTTCCCCTTCCGCTTCCCCTTGTTGATTGAATGCATGCACGGCTGTTTTATAGTTTGCTTTTTTTCCAAACAAGGCTTTATGCAAAGATCCTATGTATTCGTTTGTACTCCCTCCGTCATTAAAAGCAGCCGCCATTGGTGCATGTATCGTAGCAATTTTACAGTTGCTGTAAATATGTGCATGCAATACGGTGATATCGCTGAAGCCGATGATCCATTTGGGATTTTTTTTAAACAACCTGAAATCCAGCTGGTCAATAATTCTTCCCACGCCATAGCCACCACGGCCACAAAGGATGGCGTTGATATTTTTGTCATCGAGGATGGCTTGCAGTTCGTTGAGCCTTTCTTCATCTGTACCAGAAAAATAATTGGGAGAATCGCTACCGAGCGTTTTACCCAACATTACTTGTAAGCCCCATTGCTGCAAGGTTTCAATGCAAACCTGCGCTTTTTCCCTTTGCATAAAACCAGCCGGGCAAGTGATAGCAATGCTGTCGCCTTTTTTGAGATATGGAGGTATTTTTATCATCCGATTTCTTTTAATGTACAATTGACAGGAGATAATTCAAGTTGGTGCCTGGTACCACATTTCAATGCAAAATTATTTTTTTGATGCCCTACCGGGAAATCAAAACAAACCGGGTAACGATATTCTGCAACTTTTTCCAGCACAATTTCTTCCAGTATTTTACCAAAGGCTTCTGCTGCCGTTTCTTCCTTTTTTATTTTGAATCCACCAATAATTAATGCAGCTAGATGATCGAGTTTACCGGTACGTTTTAAGTTCCAGAACATACGGTCGATGCTGTATAAATATTCGCCGGTATCCTCTACAAACAATATTTTATTTTTGGTTACCAGGTCGCTTTTGCTACCAGCCAACGATTCAATGGTTTTTAAATTTCCCCCAACTAAAATACCGGCTGCATGGCCGTTTCTGTTATAGCTGTTAGGTACAATCGGGTAGCTTATTTTTTCGCCTGTAAGGGATTGGCGGATACTTTCAATGGTATCAACCTGTATGGGCTCTGCCAGCGCCCAATCTGCCGGAAAACTATTGCTCATTTTTGAATGAATAGTAGCAATGCCAAAGTTGTGGTTAATGTGATTGTGCAGCACTGTAATATCGCTAAAGCCAATGATCCATTTTGGATGAACTGCAAATTTTGTAAAGTCGAGTTTATCAATGATACGAATGGCCCCGTAACCGCCTCTTGCACATAATATGGCTTTTACTTTTTTATCATCCAGCATTGCCTGAAAATCTGCAAGGCGTTCCTCATCTTTACCACCAAAAGTAAAATCCTTTTTGCCGATGGTATCGCCGATTCTAACATCAAAACCCCATTCCATTATTTTTAATACAGCAGGTTGAATATCATCTGAAGTTATAAACCCTGCCGGGCAGGTAATACCAATAATATCGCCTGTTTTCAGGTAAGCCGGTTTAATTGAAAGTGCTTCGTCTTTTTCGCTTTGTCTATTGGCCAACAGCTGTGCAGGGTTTAAAATAAAAGCCGCCGGTAATAGGGAAGAGATAAATCGGTTTCTTTTCATTAAAAGTCATTTAATCAAAATTACCGCTTACAATATTAAAATAAAGAAACAAGCAGATACCTTGCAACAATACAGGGTAAAAAAAATTTAATTTTTTCAAAAAAATAATCTTATTTTCAAAAAAAATATTTTATGACCAGAAACCAACTTGCTATTATTATTTTGCCCATAATTTTTTTACTAAGTTGTAAAAAAATTTCATCCACAGATAATTCCATACTAAATAAGTCAAATTCAAACCTTGCAAGCAGCCGCTCATTAACACAGCAGGTTTCTTTGACAGCAACTTCCAAGAAATTTCTATTTGATGCAACCAAAGCGGAAACTGCCGGTAATGCAGATTGGGTAATTGATGAAGATAGCAACATACCACAACGATTTCCCACACCGTTACAAAGTAATATTACAGCAGCTACTTCCGAGTCTTTTTGGACGGGGGCGTTATCATCCTGGGGAATAGCATTAGTAAAACTTGGCAATACTGTAGAAACATTGCCTTCCGGAAAATCGATTACCTATGGCAACACGGGCAATGTACAAGACCTTGCCAACTATAATGTATTTGTAGTGGATGAACCTAATATCAGATTTACAGCTGCGGAGAAAACTGCTATTTTAAATTTTGTAAAAAATGGCGGAGGATTGTTTATGATTTCCGATCACACAGCAAGTGACAGAAATAACGATGGGTGGGATTCTCCCGCAATTTGGAATGATATGATGACAACCAACAGTGTGCAGAGCAATCCATTTGGATTTAAGATAGACCTCACTAATATTTCCGAAACAAGTACCAATGTAACAACGATAAGCAATCCAATTACAAACGGATCACAAGGTGTGGTTAATACCATCAAATTCAATAACGGCGCCACATCAACTCTTACACCCGGCTCTGCTGCAAAACCGTTATTGTGGAAAACAACTTCTGCCCAGGGTTTAACAAATGTATTGGCGGCTTATTCAACCTATGGTACGGGAAGAATTACGTTAGTATGCGATAGTTCACCAGCAGATGATGGAACCGGTGCAGTTGGTAATACTCTATATCCAGGTTGGACTGATCTTAGCGGTAATCACTCCCGTTTACATTTGAATGCATCGCTTTGGTTGGCAAAATTGCAATAATATTAAAATTGGTATGAAATCAGATTGTACTTACAACTCAAAGCCCATTCCACCTTTCAAAGCTTTCTTATAATTTTTTAAATCAAACTTATAATAATTGGGTGCCTTGTGCGCCTCGCCTTTTTTTATTTCATTTAGTTTTTTCAGAACTTTTGTAGCGATAATTTTCCGTTGAAAATTTCTTCTGTCTAGTTTTCTGTTTAAAATCATCTCGTACAGTATTTGTAATTCGGGCATGGTAAACTTTTCAGGTAAAAGATTATACCCGATTGGATGGTTATTAAGGTTCGTTTGAAGTTGTTGCAAAGAAAATAGTAACGGAAAATTGTAATAAAGTACTGCTACCACAGGTGGAGATTACAGAATTAAAAAAATAAACTATTATATTTTTACACTGCCTCAACAACCCCAGCATTAGCAGGGGTTTTTGTTTGTTTGGGTATTGTACTTGCTTTAGGTATTTTTGCAACCGCAATTATTTGAACGGGAGATTATCACAGTAAATTTTTTACTGTTTAAGACAAAAACATTAAAACACCCGTGCGAAACAGCAACATTAAATTATGATTGATCCTAAAAGATATTTAGTAACCGCAGCATTACCGTATGCCAATGGCCCGGTGCATATTGGCCACCTTGCAGGCTGCTATTTACCGGCAGATATTTATGTGCGTTATTTAAGGGCTCAAAAGAGGGATGTAAAATTTGTGGGCGGCAGTGATGAACATGGCGTTCCCATTACCATCCGTGCAATGAAGGAAGGTATTTCGCCACAACAAGTGGTAGATAGATACCATGCCTTAATAAAGGAAAGTATGCAGCAGATGGGTATTTCGTTCGATATCTACTCCCGTACTTCCGATCCCATACATCACAAAACAGCCTCCGATTTTTTTAAAAAAATGTACGATGATGGATTGTTTGAGGAAAAGGAAACGGAACAGTATTATGATGAAAGTACCAATACATTTTTGGCAGACCGATACATTGTAGGCACCTGTCCGGTTTGTGCCAATCCAAATGCTTATGGCGATCAGTGTGAAAAATGCGGCAGCACGCTTTCTCCTGAGCAACTGATAAACCCCCGCAGTGCACTGAGTGATGCAGTGCCGATTAAAAAGAAAACTACCCACTGGTATTTTCCTTTACATGATTACGAACCATGGCTAAAAGAATGGTTAATAGAAGGACACAAAGAATGGAAGAACAATGTGTACGGCCAATGTAAAAGCTGGCTGGATAATGGCCTGCACAGTCGTGCTATGACAAGAGACAGCAACTGGGGAATTAAAGTGCCTAAACTGCAAGCCCCCCCACCCCCCAAAGAGGGGATTTTGGACCCTGCGAATTCCGAAGAGACGCCTGAATTATCAAACGCCAAGAACCCTCCTTTGGAGGGCAGGGAGGCTTCTCCTTTGGAGGGCAGGGAGGCCGGAAAGGTACTCTATGTATGGTTTGATGCCCCCATCGGATACATCAGTGCCACAAAAGAACTTACAGAAAATTGGGCAGATTATTGGTGTAAAGACGATACCAAACTGGTTCATTTTATTGGTAAGGATAACATTGTTTTTCATTGCATTATTTTCCCGGCCATGCTTAAGGCACACGGCGGTTTCGTATTGCCCGATAATGTACCTGCCAATGAATTTTTAAATATTGAAGGAGAAAAAGTTTCTACCAGTCGCAACTGGGCCGTATGGGTGCATGAGTACGTTAAGGATTTTGCCGGCTGCGAAGATGTATTGCGCTATGTGCTTTGTGCCAATGCACCGGAAACAAAAGACAATGACTTTACCTGGAAAGATTTTCAGGATAGAAATAACAGTGAGCTGGTAAGTATTTTTGGCAATTTTGTAAACCGCACCTGGGTGCTGATGCATAAATTATGCGGAGGCAAAGTGCCCAAACTGCATGAAGATATTTTAGATGAAAAAGACAAAGGACTGATTGAAGATATTGCTAAAACAAAAGAAAAGGTTGAAAGTTTATTGGAAGAATTTAAGTTCCGGGAAGCCTTATTTGAAGTAATTGATTTGAGCAGAAAGGGAAATAAATACATGCAGGAAAAAGAGCCCTGGATTGTTGCAAAAAAATTAGCCCCCCCACCCCCCAAAGGGGGGATTTTGGACCCTACAAATTCCGGTGGGCATCCTGAATTATCAGACACCGGGAACCCTCCTTTGGAGGGCAGGGAGGCTGCTCAAAAATCAATTGATAATTGTCTCCATTTATGTTTACAATTAACAGCCAATCTTGCCATCCTGGTTAATCCCTTCTTACCAACTACTGCAAAAAAAATGCTGGGTATGATGAAGGTGGTGGATAAAATGCTGGATTGGAATAATGCAGGCAAGGTAAAATTATTGAGTGTAGGGTATAGCTTAAGAGAGCCACAATTATTATTCAGGAAGATTGAAGATGTAGAGATTACTGCACAGGTTGAGAAATTAAAAGCAGGCCTTATAAAATCACAGGCCGAGGAAACAAAAAATACAGTCATGGAAGAAAACAAACCAGCAATCATACTTCAGAAACCAGAAATTGTATTTGATGATTTTGCAAAGATCGATTTAAAAGTGGGAACGATTGTGGCTGCAGAAAAAGTAGAGAAAGCAGATAAATTATTAAAGCTGCAAATTGATTTGGGGTTTGAAGTGAGAACAGTGGTAAGTGGCATTGCATTGCATTTTCAGCCAGAAGCAATTGTAGGTAAACAGGTAGTGGTAGTCGCCAATTTAGCCCCAAGAAAAATGCGAGGCATCGAAAGCAACGGCATGATTTTAATGGCAGAAGATGCTGAAGGCAAATTAAAATTTATAAGTCCCGATGAAGTGGTAAACAACGGAAGTGGCGTTAGTTAATTTTTTTTCTATAGTGATTAGAAGCTGTTTGTAAATAAGCTTTCATTTCAAGTATCAACGAATCGGCCCCGTTAAAGCGGGGCTTTTTTAATAGATCATTTTTTCTGTCGGGGTCATTTTTATGTTCATAGCAATAAACAGCAATTCCCTCCATGGCATCAAATCCCAGTATGTATTTTTCGTTTATAGCATGATAAATAGCACTGTTTGTTTTAGTAAAAACAGTTCTGTGTGTATTAAGTACCTGATCTTTTAAACTGATGCCATAACTGGTAATACTGTCTTTACATCCGCCATAGTAAAGGATTGTATTCATTACATCCAGCTGGCTTACGGGTGAGCTGATGAGCTCTTTTTTTTCATCCGAAGGATCGTAAATGAATAACGGTATTCTGAAACTTTCAACGGCATCTATTTCTATTTTCTCATTGTGGGGTTGAGCCCAGTGATCGGCGCAAAAAATAAAAACAGTATTCTTATACCATGATTGGGTTGCGGCATTGCTGAAAAATTTTTCCAGGCAATCATTATAATACTGCATGGTTTTCATTTGCGGCGTGGTATTCTTTTTCGAGAACCTCGCCTTAAATGTTGTAGGTAAATCATTAGGGTAATGAGTACTGATATTATATTGTGCTGCAAAAAATGGTTGTTGCATGCTGTTCAGTTTTTGTTCCATAAAGCCGAGTACATATTCATCATGCAGCCCCATCGTATGTTTTTCCATTTGTTGATAACCGGGGATATCTTCCATACAATAATAATGTTGAATACCCATCCATTTACAAAATTGTGCAAACCCAAAGTCATCGTAATTATCACCAATAAAAAATGAAGAACTGTAATTTTTTTTTGCAAGTTCGTCTCCAAAAGCGGTATGGTCAATCGAAACAAATTTAGAATGGTACAACGGAATGTCTGTCATTGTAGGGATGCCGGCAAGCAGGGCTGTAATGCCTTTATTAGAACTATAGGAGTAACTGAATGCATTATTATAGTAAGTGCTTTTATTTACAAGACTATCTAAAAAAGGCATTGCTACTTTATACGGGCTGTTATTATTAAAAAAATCTGAAGGAACGCTTTCCATTATAAAAAGTACAATGTTTTTTTGAACAGCTGCCTGTGTATTATTTCTTTTATGAATGGAGAACAGCGAGGCTGATTGCTCATCCGGCATATATTTTTTACCTGGTATCAACACTTCGTTGCGGCGGTAAAGTGAATAAAGAAAAGTGTGAAAAGAGTTTTGTGTGAGTGGCAACTGCACTGGCTTAATTGAAGTGAGTGGATAGGTGGGAACAGTTTTTTTACTGCCGTTTATAAAAAAGATCAAACAAAATAAAAGCAACAATGCATTGGTGAAATAAAAGCGAACGGCGGATGTACCTGCTGCTATCCTGTTTAAGTTTTTATAAACAAAAAACCCAACCATAATGCAGAACGCTACTGATGCAACAATAACCAGTAGTACCGTAAAGCTCCCGTTCTCAAATGGATTTCTTAAAACATACAGCAGGTCAGCATCGGCACGCTGCAGGTGAAAACGAAAATAGAAAACGTCTACCGCATTTAAAAAAAGGGATACCGTATTTAAAACGGTAAACACAATGACGATAATTTTTTTTACAATCTTACTGATGAGCAATTTCCCACCCATCATAAGCAATAACAGGAAAGGAAAATTGATCAGCACAATTGAAAATAAATCATAGATAAAAGACCATTTCAACACCAGGGAAAAATCCTTGAGCGTCCTCAGCGACCAACCACCGGTAATGCTGTAGTTATAAAAGAAGAAAAAGCATTTTATAGCACCTAATAAAAGGAGTAGCTTTAGAAAAAATAATAAAGCAGGTTTTTCTTTTTTTGCAATGTCTTT
>JANPNY010000492.1:0-3136 GCA_031427745.1 Chitinophagaceae bacterium
GGTGAGATTGTAGAAGTATTGCCGCTGGCACAATCTACTGTTTCGCAGCACCTGAAAGAATTAAAAAATGCCGGATTGATAAATGGTACGGTAGATGGCCCACGCAGTTGTTATTGCATTAACTGGAAAGCATTTGAAATATTTATGGGTGAATTCAGCTTTCTGTTTAATAAACTGAAAATGCAAAATGCGAAAGCCTGCTGTTAAGTCCATCCCTTAAAGCAATCAACTATTATTGAATAAAAATATTTTTAAAATCCCCTCATCTTCTTTTAGGGGATGAGGGCAAAAAAATAGCCATGAAAAGTGATACTCAGATTAAAGAACTCGTAAAAGAAAAGTACGCCGCTATTGCGCAACAAAGTCAAACTCAAAACGCCACTTCCTGTTGTGGCTCTACCCCCTCTTGTTGTGGGGACGAAGTGTACAATATTATGGCAGATGATTACACCCAACTGGAAGGCTATAATGCCGATGCAGACTTAGGACTGGGCTGTGGTTTGCCTACTGAGTTTGCAAAAATAAAAGAAGGAGATACGGTAATAGACTTAGGCAGTGGCGCAGGAAACGATGCTTTTATTGCCCGTCGTTTTGCAGGCGAAAAAGGCAAAGTACTGGGTGTTGATTTTACAGAAGCCATGATTGCAAGAGCAAGAGACAATGCTGAAAAGCTTGGATTAAACAATGTTGAATTTCGCCTGGGTGATATTGATGACATGCCAGTTACCAGTAACTATGCCGATGTAGTTGTAAGTAACTGTGTGTTAAATTTAGTACCCGATAAAAACAAAGTTATCAGCGAAATTTTCAGGATATTAAAGCCTGGCGGCCATTTTTCAATCTCTGATATTGTACTCGAAGGACAATTGCCTGATAAATGGAAGGAGGTTGCGGAACTGTATGCAGGATGCGTAAGCGGTGCTATTCAAAAACAGGTTTATTTAGAAATTATTGAAGCGGCCGGTTTTAAAAATACCACTTTGCAAAAAGACAAAACCATCATTATTCCGGATGATATTTTAGCCAATTATTTAAACGCTGATGAAATTGCTGAATATAAAAAGGGCAATACAAAAATCACCAGCATTACTGTATATGCAGAAAAACCTATAAAAGATGAAAAGAATTGCTGTGAGCCGGGAAGCGGCTGTTGCTGATTTTCGGGTGACGCCCTGTAAAAACTGCCTGTTACTTTTAATTTAAAATGATGCACCAACAAATTTTACAAAAGGCAACATTAAAAATTGCCATTAGCGAAGCAAAAAGGAATACTGTAATTGCTTTATTGCAAAAACTTAACTTACCCACATCGGATATTGATGATGACGTACAACTTTATTTATTACAGGATGGTGAAAATATAATTGGTACTGCCGGTCTGGAAATATTTGAGGACTGTGCTTTATTACGGAGCGTAAGCGTTGCAACTGAACAGCAGGGGAAAGGTTACGGGAAAATCATTAATGAACAGATAGAAATGTATGCTAAGGAAAGTGGCATTGAATGTTTGTACCTGATCACCACTTCTGCGAAAGCTTTTTTTGATCAACTGGGTTATGGGGTCATTGAAAGAAATGTGGCACCTGAATCAGTAAAACAAACGGCTGAGTTTTCATCGCTTTGCCCTTCATCGGCAGTAGTTATGAAAAAACTCATCTGATTAATTATATCAAGCAAAAATTATGTCTGTAAATAATTGTGCCCCGGCACATGAAAGAAAGAAATTGAGTTTCTTAGACAGGTACCTAACCCTCTGGATTTTTTTAGCAATGGCAATCGGTGTGGCAATTGGCTATTTCTTTCCCTCATCATCCACCTTTATCAATTCATTTTCTACAGGCACCACCAATATTCCTTTGGCTATCGGATTAATCTTAATGATGTACCCACCCTTTACCAAAGTGAAGTATGATAAATTAAAAGAGGTTTTTAAGAACACCAAAGTGCTGGGCGTTTCTTTATTACTGAATTGGGTTATTGGACCGATACTGATGTTTTTTTTAGCCATTGTTTTTTTACATGGATATCCGGAATACATGGTTGGTTTGATTTTAATTGGACTGGCCCGGTGCATTGCCATGGTAATTGTTTGGAACGAATTGGCTGAAGGCAGCCGGGAATATGTAGCAGGCCTTGTAGCATTGAACAGTATCTTCCAGGTTTTATTGTACAGTGTTTATGCTTATATTTTTATTACCGTACTTCCGCCGCTATTCGGTATTAGCGGTTCTGTTGTTGATATTAGCATTGGCAAAATTGCCGAGAGTGTGGGCATCTATCTCGGTATCCCCTTTGCTGCCGGTTTTTTGACAAGATACTTTTTATTAAAGTTGAGAGGAGTAGAATGGTATGAGAAGAAATTCATCCCAATTGTTTCTCCAATCACACTAATTGCGTTGCTCTTTACAATAGTCGTTATGTTCAGTTTAAAAGGCGAGCTGATTGTTCAAATACCGCTTGACGTAATAAGAATTGCTATTCCGTTGGTAATATATTTTGCCATCATGTTTGTAGTCAGTTTTTTTATTGGTAAAAAAATGGGTGCAGATTATTCCACCAATGCATCCATCGCATTCACTGCTGCAGGAAATAATTTTGAACTGGCCATCGCTGTGGCAATTGGTGTATTTGGCATCAACAGCGGGCAAGCTTTTGCCGGAGTGATTGGTCCGCTGGTAGAAGTGCCGGCATTAATTGCATTGGTAAATGTTGCCTTCTGGTTTCGTAAAAAATATTATACAACTTCAATCAATAATTAAATGAAAAAGAAATTGCTTTTTGTTTGCATTGAGAACAGCAACCGTTCTCAAATGAGCCAGGCATTTGCCAAAATCTTAGGCGGGGAAAATGTAGAAGCCTACAGTGCCGGCAGCAAACCTAGTGGCATTGTAAATCCCAAAGCTATTGCAGCAATGAAAGAATTAGGCTATGATTTAAGCACACACGACAGCAAAAGCCTGGGCGAAGTAAAAGCCTTTGCTCCCTTTGATGCAGTGGTAACAATGGGTTGCGGCGATGCCTGCCCATGGATGCCCGCCAAACAATTCGTAGACTGGCAAATACCCGATCCCAAACACATGGAGCCAGAACAGTTTAATGAAGTAAGGGATTTCATAAAAGAGAAGGTGAAAGAGTT
>JANPNY010000493.1:0-4744 GCA_031427745.1 Chitinophagaceae bacterium
TGCGGAGTATCAGCATCGAAGAGTTACAAGGTTTTAGAGATGCATTGTTGCAATTGTGTGTGCCGGTAGAGCTTGATGGAAATGAATTAATTGATATTGTTGGTACCGGCGGCGATGGAAAAAATACGTTTAATATTTCTACGTTAAGCTGTTTTATTGTGGCTGGTACCGGAAATAAAGTTGCCAAACATGGTAACTACGGCGCCACCTCCATCAGTGGCAGCAGCAATGTAATGGAGCAATTGGGTTATAAGTTTACCAACAATAACGATCAATTAAAAAAAGAAATAGCAGCAGCTAATATTTGCTTTCTGCATGCACCATTATTTCACCCGGCATTAAAAGTGGTGGGGCCAATAAGAAAAAATTTAGGTGTACGTACTTTCTTCAATATGCTGGGTCCAATGGTGAACCCTGCTTTCCCCAAACACCAGTTGGTAGGGGTTTACAATCTTGAAATGGCCAGAATTTATAACTACCTGTTGCAACAGACAGATAAAAATTTTACGATCATTCATAGCCTGGATGGTTATGATGAGATTTCTTTAACAGGCGATACAAAAGTAATTACCAACAAAGGCGAACAGATTTTAACGGCAGAATATCTTGGTAAAAGGACTGTTACGGCAACTGATATTTATGGTGGCGATACAGCAGAGGAAGCTGCCAAAATTTTTAAAAATATTTTACAGGGACAAGGAACCTGGGCGCAAAATGCGGTGGTATTGGCTAATTCGGCCATGGCATTGCAATGCACCGGTCAATACAACAGTTACGATGAATGCTACCAGCTGGCAGTAGAAAGTTTAGAAAGCGGCAGGGCGTTGGATTCGCTGAAGATTTTAGTGGGGTGAAGATAGTTGAAGGTTGTTGAATATTGTTTAAGGTGGTTGATGGTTGTTGAATGTTGTTTAAAGTGGTTGAATGTTGTTTAAAGTGGTTGATGGTTGTTTAGAGTGGTTGAATTGAAATGATCCTAAATAAATAATAGAAAATTCTGATTAAAAATGGAAAGAAGTAACAATGGTTCCGATAATTCAAATTTCACGTTGGGGGTGGATGGGCCGAATATTTTAGACATCATAATTGAACAGAAAAAAATTGAAGTTGCCCGTGCAAAAGCAATCACGTCATTGGCAACCTTGCAGCAAAGTGAAAACTTTAACCGGCAAACTATTTCAATGCGTCGGTTTTTACTGGATGAAAGTAAAACCGGAATTATTGCAGAGTTTAAAAGAAAGTCGCCATCCAAAGGTGTGATAAATGCAACAGCAACTGTGGAAGCTGTAACAGCAGCGTACACCAAATATGGTGCAAGTGCATTGAGTGTATTAACTGATGAAAAATTTTTTGGCGGCAGTGTGGAAGATTTAAAAAAAGCAAGGACCAATCACATACCGATTTTACGTAAAGATTTTATGATTGATGCCTACCAGATTGCAGAGGCCAAAGCTATGGGCGCCGATGTGATATTATTAATTGCTGCCTGCTTAACGCCGCTGCAGGTTAAAGAACTGGCAGCATATGCAACAAGTCTGCAGTTGGAGGTATTGCTTGAAATACATACTGAGCAGGAGTTACAGCATATTTGCGATGAAACATCTATTGTGGGTATCAACAACCGGGATTTAAAAACTTTTACGGTTGATATTAACCGCTCCATTGAATTAAGTAAAAAAATACCCGACAATAAATTAAGAATTGCCGAAAGCGGCATCAATGATATCGAAACAATACGTATTTTTAAAAACGAAGGCTATCATGGTTTTCTTATAGGAGAAAATTTTATGAAACAGCCCGATCCAGCGGTTGCTTTTGCTCAATTTGTTAACGATTTCACTCAAAGTAAATAAAGTATTGCAGGTATTATTGCAACGGTACCTGTACTTTTTTTGGTTGAAATACAAAATGATTTTTAAGGATGAGAGTAAAAGTTTGCGGTATCACACAAGAAGAGCAATTAAATGAAATGGTAGCGGTTGGTGCAACATTTGCCGGATTAATTTATTACCCCAAGTCGCCCAGGTATGTGTTGCGGCATATGACCACGAGCCAGATTAAAAAGGTAAACAATATTAATAAGGTAGGTGTTTTTGTAAATGCATCGGTAGAAGAAATATTACAAATGGTAGATGAATGCAGACTGCACATGGTACAGTTGCATGGTGATGAAACACCCAGGTTTTGTGAAAAAATAGCGGACTATATTTCTGTGGTAAAAGCATTCCGGCTTACCGAAACAGAAAATATAGGCTGGCGCATACAGGAGTACATGGAGGTTTGCGATATGTTTATGTTTGACACGGAGGGCGCAGGGTATGGAGGCACGGGTAAAAAATTCAACATTCAACGCCTGCACAATATTGCAATAGGGAAGCCCTATTTTTTAGCTGGTGGGATAGAACCCGCCGATGCAGATACCCTAAGAGATTTTGCTACTTTGCCGGAAGCCAAGGCATTGTTTGCCATTGATATTAATACAAAATTTGAACAAGTGCCAGGTGTTAAAGACATGGCTTTAATTGGAGATTTTATAAAAAAAGTAAATTAAAATAAAGAGATGAACATTAAGGTTTGCGGTATTACGCAGTACAAACAGTTACAACAATTAGATGGGCTTAATATTGATTTTGCCGGATTAATCTTTCATCCGGGATCACCCAGGAATGTGGATGGCAAAATAAACCCTACCCAACTAAAAGACAGTGATTTTGATTTAAAAATTACGGGTGTTTTTGTAGATGCTGAAATGATTGATATTCTTACTGCCATTGACGATTATGGTTTAGATGTGGTGCAATTACATGGCGACGAAACACCGGAAATGTGTGAAGATTTATCAGAAGAAGTGGAAGTAATAAAGGTGTTTAGTTTGAGTGATGATGATGCGGATATCGATGCGATGATTGCTCCATACGATGCGGTATGCGATTACTATTTATTTGATACAAAAGTTGCGGATGGTGCAACCGGCGGTACCGGCAAAAAGTTTGACTGGAAAAGATTAGCCAAAGCAAAAATTGAAAAACCCTTCTTCCTGAGTGGTGGAATTAGTGTTGACGATATTGATGCGATCAAAAAATTTAAACATCCCGATTTTTTTGGAATTGATATTAACAGCCGCTTTGAAAAAGAACCCGGCGTAAAAGACATGGCCCTGGTTTTGCAAATAAAACAGGGACTGAAATAATAGCTGCGAAGTATGATATTAATAAGACATGCGCAAGAAAGTGATTTGCCGGCAATGCTGGAAATTTACAATGAAATAATTATAAACACTACAGCTGTATGGCATGATGAACCGCATACATTGGAAATGCGGAAAACCTGGTTTGCCCAAAGAAAAGAACAGGGCTTTCCGGTATTTGTTGCAGTAGAAGAGGGGGAGTTGCTGGGATTTAGTACCATCGGCCCTTTCAGGCCATGGCCGGGTTATCGCTATACTGTTGAAAACTCTGTTTATGTAGCTGCCAATTGCAGGGGTAAGGGTGTGGCAAACTTATTAATGCCACCATTAATTACTGCTGCGAAAGAACTAAATCTGCATGCAATTGTTGCAGGGATAGAAGCAAGCAACGAAGCAAGTATTAAACTGCATAATAAATTTGGTTTTACAGAGGTTGCACACTTCAAAGAAGTAGGATTTAAGTTTGGCAGATGGATGGATTTAAAGTTTTTAGAACTGATTATTGCTGCCCCAATGCCCTGACTCAATGTTACAGAAAAAGCTGGAATAAGTAAAGCAGCCTCAATGAATGCTCAATATAGATTTAAAGTACAAGAGTGCGACGCCTGTGAAGTTTAATAGACATTCAACTGCCTGGCTCCCAAAAAAAATTGTGACAAATAAACTTAATAAATGGAAACAAAAATGCTGATAGAAAAGGAACATAATTTCGCAGTTGACGAACACGGATATTATGGTGAATTTGGTGGTGCATTTATACCGGAAATGCTGTATCCAAATGTAAAGCAGCTGCAGGAGCAATACCTGCAGATAATGGGTGATCCTGCGTTTCAGCAGGAAGTGGATGAATTGCTAAGGGATTATGTTGGCAGGCCCACACCACTTTTTTTTGCAGAGCGGTTGAGTAAAAGATATGGTACCAATATCTACTTAAAACGGGAAGATCTTTGCCATACCGGCGCTCATAAAATCAATAATACTATCGGGCAAATTTTGCTTGCACAACGGCTGGGCAAGACGAGGATTATTGCCGAAACCGGTGCCGGTCAGCATGGGGTTGCAACGGCTACGGTGTGTGCGCTAAAAGGGATGGAGTGCATTGTTTACATGGGCGAAAAAGATATTGAACGGCAGGCACCCAATGTGGCCCGGATGAAAATGCTGGGGGCAACGGTTGTACCTGCTTTAAGCGGAAGTAAAACGTTGAAAGATGCTACCAACGAGGCTATCAGGGATTGGATTAATAACCCGGTAGATACGCATTATATTATTGGAAGTGTGGTTGGGCCTCATCCTTACCCCGATATGGTGGCCAGGTTTCAAAGTGTAATCAGCCAGGAAATTAAGCAACAATTATTGGAAAAAACCGGCAGCGAATTGCCAACGCATGTAATTGCCTGTGTGGGTGGAGGCAGTAATGCCGCAGGTGCTTTCTATCATTTTTTGGATGATGAATCGGTAAAACTGGTAGCTGTAGAAGCTGCTGGTCATGGTATAAATAGCGGCATGAGTGCAGCCACTACACAGTTGGGTACGCCGGGTATTTTGCATGGCAGT
>JANPNY010000494.1:0-4198 GCA_031427745.1 Chitinophagaceae bacterium
AAACGGACAAGGCGATTGTTTCTACAACCCCGGCAAACAAAGGGTTTGCAGCAAAACAAATTTTCAATTCAGCAAATACCGAAGCAATCTATGACCAAAGAAAAATAAATAAAAAAGCAGCTGGAAAAACAACCATGCAGGTTACTAATGCGGAATTTGAAACAGCTTTAGCCGAAGATTTACCCTTGAGTCTTCCAAAGGAATTTGCTTCCTTTTCTTTACTTGAAATTGAAAGCCGGAAGAATAATACCTACTCAACAATTATTAATAATGAGTTCTGCAAATCAGTACCGCTTTTAATTGAAAAGGCAGGCATGAGAAATGTAATAAAGAAGGAAAAACCCGGCATTAAAAATTCCGAAAAGCATCGAAACCTATTATTCCTTATTTCATTCGGCATAGGAAAAACTGCAACAGCCAGTAATTATTTAGGAGCCACTGCTAACCGGATTTATTACGATAATGCAAGTCAGGTTGGTAATAACAATGGTAGTCCGGGTTCTGGTAACTCCGCATCAAACATTCCGTCATCTATTAAACCATCAACTGGTATATTGCTCGGATTTGCAGCTGCTAAACAAATAGCCAAAAAGAGCAGCTTATCAATAGGATTACAATACCAATTTACATCTACTTCAATTAATGTAGGCCAGCCTATTGTTGCTTCCGATGGTAGCAAGGCTTTTGCAGCCGGCAACAGCAATAACTATAGTAACCAGTATCATTTTGTACAAATACCCATTGAGTTTTCATCGCAATTGAGTCATTTTAAAAAGCATAATCTGTTCTTGAATGTTGGTGTTTCTTTGTCGCAGTTGCTACATACCAATGCCTTGCAATTTGATAATACTGCTGGCCGGTATTTTATAAGAAATGATTATTTCAATAAAACAATTATTGGAGTTTCTGCAGGCTTGTCAATAAATATTTTAAAAGATAATGAAGCTCCGTTATTATTGGGACCATCATTTAGTTACAGCCATACACCCGTTGCTGGTAAAGGGTTGTATGATAAAAGTAACTATGGGTTTTTGGGGATTCGTTTACAAAAAGTTTTGAAGAAAAAATAAGTTAGTGTAGTTGCAACCCTTGTTAAAAAAAAGCTGTCAAGTCAGCAGATAGTTATTCAGTTTTTTAAAATTAACACCATGAAAAATATAAAAACGCTTATTAGTTTTATTGCTTTAATAGCAGCAGTTGTTTTTTTAAACAGTTGTGTAAAAGATAAACTGACTACCACCTACACTTTATACAAGCCAGTTTATAAAAATAAGCAGGAAGTGCTGCAAAGTATTAAAAGCAATGCATCAACAGCATTGGTACAAACCGGTAAGCTTTTTAAATATGGTAATTACATTTTTGTAAATGAGGTTAATAAAGGCGTACATATCATTGATAACAGCAACCCATCATCACCTGTAAATAAATATTTTATTTCTATACCAGGTAATGTTGATTTGGCCGTAAAAGACAATACGCTCTATGCAGACATACACACTGATCTAATTGCCATCGACATAACTAATCCACAAGCTGTTGTTGTTAAAAAAATGCTTCAATATGTATTTCCCGAGCGGCAATACAGCAATGGATTTATAGCGGATAGTACTCAATACATCGTGGATTGGATAAAGTATGAAACAAAGAATGAACAGGATTATTTGGAAAATATAAATAGAGGTGTCCCTATTTCGGTTTTTATGGATGGTTTCTCCTCATCACAGGCAAATGCAAGTAATACAAAGTCGGTGGGCGTAAGTGGTTCAATGGCTCGCTTTACAATAGTTGATGACTATCTCTACACAGTCGGTAATGCCACCCTAAGTGCCCTGAATATTACCAATACAAACAACCCGATTATAGAAAACACTAAATCAATTGGATGGAATATTGAAACTATTTATCCATTAAATAACAAGCTCTTTATAGGTGGACAAACCGGTATGTTTATCTATGATATTACCAATGCTGCTGACCCTGTTTTCACAGGGAGTTTTTCTCATGCATGTTTTAGAGATCCGGTAATAGCAGATGACAAGTATGCTTACGTAACACTTAGAGCCATGGCTGAACAGGGTACTTGCTGGAATGGATTGGCAGCGCAACGCAACGAATTGGATATTGTAAATATCACCAACCTTGCTGCACCTGCTTTAGTTAAAATTTACGATATGGCCGAACCAAAAGGCTTAAGTAAAGACGGTGACAATTTGTTTATTTGTGATGGTAAGGGTGGGTTAAAAGTGTACAATGCAAAAGATGTATTGAATCTTAGTTTGATTAAGCAAATTAAAAACATCACGCCCTTTGATATAATTGTACAAAACGGGATAGCCATTGTGGTGGCCGATGAAGGAATTTTTCAGTACGACTATAGTTCTATTGATAATATAAAATTGCTAAGCAAAATTGTGGTGAACAGAAATTAATATTAATCTATCTGATTTTTATGAAAAAACTATCTATACTTATTGGGCTATTTGTTATAGTTACTGTAGACGCTGTAGCTCAAGTTTCCACCAAAACCCAAAACCGCACTGGTAAGTTTCATTCCTACAATACAGTGCAGTTGCTTAACGGAAGCACCTCTACTTCAGCAGCAATTAGTTCAGTAAATGGGTTTCTGTTTAATCGACTTTTTGCTGGTGTTGGCGTTGGATATGATTATTACTTTCGCCGAACCGTTCCCTTATTTTCAGAGGTTCGTTATAATATTTTGGGAGATAAAAGAAAATTGCAACTATTTGCCGATTTTGGAGCTAATTTTTTAGTTGATAAATCCAATGGTAGTCAGGATAATAAAACCGGCAGGTATTGGAGTACCGGTTTCGATTATTTTATACCTGTTCATAAAGATGCCTTTACTATAGGTTTAGGCTATAGTAGTAAGCAAGTAATTTACTTTGGAGACAATTTTTTAATGCTGCCAGTTGTGGGCTGGCAAAATGTACCGATTAAATACGACTATCTATTAAATCGTGTTGCTATTAGATTTGGATGGGTATTTTAGCTTTTTATAAAATGTAGGTTTCGCCTGATACCTTTGTATTTACTGCGTTTTAGCGGAGAATGCTTAAAGATTTCCTTAAAAGAGTCTTCCGTTAATTCCTCCCAATTTTTGGTAGTGAAATTTAAAATAGCTGGCACTGGGGTAAAGGCTAATTCTTTGGTGCTGGTAGAAAATCTGTTCCATGGGCACACATCCTGGCAGGTATCACATCCAAACATCCAGTTATCAAATTTGCCTTTCATGTTTTCCGGTATCAGTGCCTCTTTTAATTCAATCGTAAAATAAGAAATACATTTACTACCATCAATCACTTTATCCGGCAGTATCGCATCTGTAGGGCAGCTGTCTATACATTTGGTACAAGTGCCGCAAAAGTCTTTTACATAGGGCGAATCATATTCCAGTTCCAGGTCGGTAATAAGTGTTGCAATAAAAAAGAAGGAACCCTGCTGCTTGTTAATGAGGTTGCCATTTTTACCTACCCAGCCTAAACCGCTTTTTACAGCCCAGGCTCTTTCAAGCACTGGAGCGCTATCCACAAAGCCACGGCCATTTATGTCACCGATTTTTTCCTTCATTAGCCGTATCAGCTGTTTCATTTTATCCCTTATTACTTCATGGTAATCCTTACCATAAGCATACTTGGCAATTTTAGGTATGTCTTCCTTTTGCTGTTGTTCAGGAAAATAATTCATCAACAGCGTAATCACTGATTTGGCACCCGGCACAAGTTTGGTTGGATCTATCCTTAAGTCAAAATGATTTTCCATGTATTGCATGTTTCCATGCATGCCTTTTGCCAGCCATTTTTCCAGACGTTTAGCATCCTCCGTGAGTAAAGCAGCTTTAGCAATGCCACAATAGTTAAACCCTAGCCCTTCGGCAAGTGATTTTATAAGAGTGCTGTGTTGCCGTTGGCTGCTGTTTAACAAGCTTTTTTATTTATTGATGAATTTTTATGGGGTTTAATTACAAAGATAGCAGGACGACGTAAAACTTGCTTTTTAGTTTCTTTTTTCATAAAAATGACTTACCTGCCTTGACCGAATTATTTTTTTTCGATTAATAATTGATAGGTTGAAAATAATATTAAATGTTCAGTAATAATCGTAATATACATTGCACATAGATACAACTCAATTAATTTAATAGCATAACCTAAAACCTCCCTGTATGATTTCATCAAAG
>JANPNY010000495.1:0-7695 GCA_031427745.1 Chitinophagaceae bacterium
TCTTGCTCAAAAGCCATGTAGGCTTTATTTGCCTTATTGTACGTACCAATTTTATTTTGTGGTAACCGAACTAACCTGCCTTGCTCTGCTAATGCCTGCAAAATAGACTGCCGAATCCACCAAACCGCATAAGAAATAAATTTGAAACCTTTTGTTTCATCAAAACGCTGAGCTGCTTTAATCAAACCGAGATTGCCTTCATTTATCAAATCACTTAATGACAGCCCCTGGTGCTGGTATTGCTTGGCAACTGATACAACAAAACGCAAATTTGCCTGTACTAATTTATCCAACGCCCTCTGATCCGACATTTTTATTTTTTGAGCAAGGATAGTTTCTTCCTCAGGGGTAATCATAGATATCTTTGATATTTCCTGGAGATACTTTTCCACCGCCTGGGAATCACGGTTGGTAATTTGGGTTGCGATTTTTAATTGCCTCATTTGCTTGGTTTATATTCTAGATAAAAAACTCTACTTATAATAAGACAGCTATCCCCTGTTAAAAGTTGTTTAAACGGGCGTAATACACCTAATTATCAATAAATAGTTTGCAAAGTTACATTTTGCATCTTGCATTTCATACTCAAAACGCAAAAAGGTTTAAAAAAGCGTTTTTATAATGTTAATAACTAATCAAATAATTCATTTTCTACCATTTCTAATTTGATCATAATAGGATATTGCTACATTTGCGAAATGATAACAGACTTAAGATCAGATACTTTTACAAAACCAAGTGAAGGAATGTTACAGGCGATGTTTTCGGCTGCGGTTGGGGATGATGTGTTTGGAGAAGATCCAACTGTAAACAAATTAGAGGCCATGGCAGCTGACCTGTTTGGGATGGAATCGGCTGTGTTTTGCCCTAGTGGTACTATGACAAATCAGATTGCGATCAAATGCCATACACAACCAGGCGATGAAGTGATTTGTGAAAAATTAAGTCATGTTTACATTTACGAGGGCGGCGGCATTGCCTTTAATAGTGGGTGCCAGGTAAAAGCTATTGATGGCGAAAGGGGTAGATTAACAGCCAATTACATTGCGCAAAATATCAATTCCAAGGATATACATAAAGCAAATACCAGTTTGGTATGTTTAGAAAACACCACCAACAGAGGAGGTGGTGCTTGCTATGAATTCGCTGAAATTGAACTAGTTAAAGAAGTATCTCTTCAAAATAATCTTAAACTACATTTAGACGGTGCAAGATTATGGAATGCCCTGGTTGCAAAAGGTGAAACTCCCAAACAATATGGCGAAATATTCGACAGTATATCTATTTGTCTCAGCAAAGGATTAGGCACTCCGGTTGGCAGTTTGCTGCTTGGGGATAAAGCATACATTCAAAAAGCAAGAAGAATAAGGAAAGTATTTGGTGGAGGAATGCGACAGGCCGGATACCTGGCAGCGGCGGGAATTTTTGCATTGGAAAATAATATTCACAGATTGCAGGACGATCACGACAATGCAAAAAAAATAGCATCAGCATTATTTTTAAAAAGTTTTGTGGGGGAAATTCTACCGGTTGAAACCAATATCGTAATATTTAAAGTATTATTGCCGTATACCCCGGAAAGCTTTTCGGTATTAATGGAAGAACATTTCATATCAGTTATGGCTATTTCTGCAACCCAGGTAAGAATGGTTACTCACCTTGATGTATCAAGTGAACAAGTGGATAAATTGGTTGCCGTTTTAAACAGTTTGTAAGATATAACCTCCAAATCTGTTGATAAGTTCTTTATTAGGCCTTACCGGTTTTGCAGTGGTACAACTTTGTAACCCTTTTTTCGAAGTAAGGTAATTAAGCCGTTTTTCCCTACCAGGTGACCAGCACCAACTGCAATAAAAACGTTTTCCTTTTTTAATACGGTACCCAATTGTTCTACCCAGTTAAGGTTGCGTTTGGTAAGCAATATATCTTCATGGTTCTGTATACCCAATTCGCTTTTATTAAAAAGTGCTTCAATAGCTGAAAGTCGTTGGCTTTTATAAACCCTCATCATGGTGTCAAAATTTTTTCTGTTTAACTCCATGCTATCAATAGACTTCAATAAATCTTTGGCCTGTTCTTCATAAGGTATGCTATCAAATACGGCTGCCTGTAGTTCCATTGTTTCGAGCCCTTTGATTTCCTTTTTTTGAGCCTTCGCCAATTTCATCAACTCTTCCTCTACTCCACTCACGGTTTTGCATGGCATCATTTTAGGATAGAGTAAAGCCACCAACATAAAAGGCTTCATCGTTTGTAAAAAAGAAAGCGGCGCACTTAAACTATCCTTAAAAAAGATTTCAATTTTTCTATATTCTTCTTGTGAATAAAAGTCAGTCAGCTTTTTTCCACCTTTCATAGTCATCATCATCATTCCGCTCAGCATCAAGGCAGGGTCGTCCATATCGAGTTCCATATAAACGGTTGAAGCGTTGGCAACCGCTGTTTTTAACTGGTCGCTAAATTGAACATCATCTTTACACATCAGGTGAAAAGTACCGAACAAATAAGAAGGCTTCTGTAGTCCATTTCCACTTATTTGCCATAACAGCGTGTTATCATCTTTATTTGTTAAAAGACTCGGCTTTTTTGTTTGTGCATTGCAGGAAAGCATCAGCCACAAACATGAAAATATACTTAAACAACGCATGAAAGTTTTTTATAAAAATAGGGTTTATAAAATTGGTATCAAGCTGATTTTTGCCGGTAGCTTTTTAAAGAAATGAAAGTTAAAAACGACAGATGTATTTTGTTGATTTAATTTTTATAAAAACTCAGGTTGAAAAAAATGCATATTAGGCTGAAAAAGAGTTGGTTTCCTAATAAACAAAAGCCTTAACAATTTCCTTTTTGTCTGCTTGTTGTATTACTATAGAATATATTGCCGAAGGCAGATTATTTAAGTTGATGGTACCGCCTCCGATACCTTCTAAATAAAACTGTTTAACTATTTGTCCGGAGCTATTGACAACAGTGATGCTGCGTTTTTCACTATTGCCGGATACTACCCGGTATTCATTCTTTGCACCTGTTGAAACCAAGGAAAAGAAGGCCAGCTTTGCATTTCTTACTATCACCTGGTTAGAATATACAACAGCCCCTGATTTTTCCAGCAACTTAAGGCGATAGAAAATTGTCTTTGCTCCTACAGCAATAGTATTATCGGTAAAATAATATTTACCAATATTTGCAGGTGGATTAACATGCGCTGGAACTACACCTGCTGGCTGCCAATCACGACCATTGTAACTTCTTTCGATAATATATTTATCATTGCTGTATTCCGAATTATTTATCCAACGAAGTTGAACAGCATTGTTTGAAAGCAGTTGCACTGCAAATTCAGTTAAACGCAAAGGGAGTATTTGTTGAATTTCCCAGATATCGAATTCAACCCTGTAATCGGCAAGTCCTTCCATGCCCGGTTCAGACTCAGCCAAACCATCTGCATTGCCAAACTCTCTCGTTACCGAAATGGAAGGAGCAGAAAAAACTACAATCTCAAAATTGCCACCTGTTTGGCTAATGAGATTAACCGGAATATCATACACACTGTCTGCAGAGATTGTATTGCCAAATCCGGATGCAGCCCATTGTATATAGCCCGAGTAATTCCCACTCCCTGGCTCATCACCAGTAAAACTTCCGTTCTCTGTCCATGCCTGTCCACCTGAAATAATACCCCCAAAAGCGGTTGAACTCCAGCCTATATTATAGTTACATACAACGTTTACTTTAGTTGAATTACCTGGGCCATTGCCTCCAAATATTTTCCCCAAATTATTACCGGACCCTGCGCCACATCCAGGTGTTAATGGTAGCGTAGATTTCTTCATGGTGACTTTTGCAGTTACAGGCAACTGTACTTTACCGGTAGTAGCGCCGTTGTTGATACTTGCATCTAAAAAATCGTTCGGCCATTGGTTTATTACGATGGCCCTTTGTTCGCAATTAGTATTTGTGCCTACAGGTACGGTATTATTTATACCGTATATAGAAACGGCATACTTGCTGTTGCCATCGCAGTTTCCACCACATTGGCCGCTGCAATCGGAAGGGTCTTTATCTAACAAAAAACCAAAATTAGTAGTGCTATTTGTTATATTGGGTATGGTGCTTACCAGGAAAGAATAGTAATTTGAACTACCTGTTTTAACCCATTGGTAACCGGGTGCCGGAGTTGAAGTTGGTTGTGAAAAAACCGGGGATAAATTGAAAAAGAAAACAGCGATAAATAAAAGTCTCATCATGCAACAATTTTAAAAAAGTTAACTTGTTAAGAAAAACAGGATTTATTGAAGCGCAAAAATTAAAATGAAAATGAGCTGTTAACACATGAAAGTAAAAATACGTAATACATATTACTGGCAAAATCTCTTTAAAAAAGAAATACAATAACTGTATGTAGCAATCCCATCTTAAAAAATAGAGGCCCTTCATAAAAATGAAGGGCCTTAACGATTGCTTGCCAT
Source organism: Chitinophagaceae bacterium (assembly GCA_031427745.1). GTDB lineage: Bacteria > Bacteroidota > Bacteroidia > Chitinophagales > Chitinophagaceae > Ferruginibacter. The sequence goes on from JANPNY010000495.1 coordinate 4,470, forward strand.
ATGAAAAAAAAGATCGATTTGCAATTACCAAATAGCCTCATTACAGAAACCATGTACTTACAAATGAAAATATTCTATTCTTTAACTTCCATTAAAATTTATATACAGCTGCTACGAGTGCTGTAGCTGTCGATTTTACACCAGTACCATCTTTTTTAAAGAATATAGCACTTTTTGATGTTTCTACTCTCAACTCCGGAATTATTGTTAATGGTCCTACTTTACAGTTTATAGAAAGGGTATTTGCAAAAATATTTTTAGTAGGGAAGTAAATCGTTTTACTATCTCCGATGTATTCACTCCGTAATGTAATACCAGTAGTAGGGGTGGGATCAAAATTTAAATACAAGGCTGAACCCCACCAACTTCCACTTGTTGCATCAAGGTTGGTTTTACGACTTTGTACCGTTGCATTAAAACCAATACCGAATTTTGAAGTAACAGTACTATTTATCACTAAATCCAATTGGCTTAAACTTTTTAAAGGATTAGGAACACCAGGTATAGACAGAGACTTAGAACCAAAAGATCCAACATAATTTAAGTAAGCTTTAAATTTCCCATCAGATGACCCGCCACTTACCTGTGCTAATAAACTCTTTACATTATTGGTTGCTGTAGACTGGTCGGTGTAATTAGCTACTCCCAACATTAAGCCTACCGGACCGGCAGTGATATCCGCTTTAAGACCTGTATGAAAAAATGGCCCGTTTGTGAACATGTAAGACATGCTGTAATTTCTGTTTAATTGTGCATCTACCAACTCGTACCCAACATGCGTTCCAAATTTACCCATTGTAAATTTAACTTTACTGGAAGGTGAATAAGTAACAAAAAGTTGCTTGACATTGGAAAGAGATACAAAACCATTTTTACTTTGATCTGTTGCACCATCGTTATATGAAAATTCTTCTGCTCTTCTGCCAAATCCCAAATCGATAGTAGCAGTTACCTTACCGGATAATGCACTTGCGTCGGCTCTAAGGCTCGCCATACCTAATTCAAAAGAACTTTGGGAGTTGGTAAAACTTGTATAGTTGTTAGCAAAATTGTTGGAAAAATTATACCTGTAATAGGCATCTAAACCACCAGAAATAGTAAAGGTTTTTGTTTCGTCATCATCAGGATTAGTGGAAACGATTGCTGCCTTCCTGATAGCTGTCTTAGTAACTTCCTGTGCAAAAGATACTGTAAACGAGATCATTGATAATGTGATTGCTGCTGCTAATTTTAAATTCATAAAAATCAGTTTTGGTTTAAAGTTTAAATTAAAAATTTAGTTAAGTGTAACAACTCCAATAAAGGAACTATTACAAAATTGTTATGGCAGCAACGATATTATTTAAAGAAAATAAACACCTTAACTTTTACCTCTATATTTTAAGTCTGAGATAAATGGCGTTTTGAAAAAGAAAAACACCAGGAAAATTTGAAGGTTAACAAATTAACCCTGGTGTTTTATATTTAAAAGGACAATTAAATTAATAAGCAGGCTTTTCTTCTACAGTACCTCCGTTATTAACCAATAGTGTACCCTGAACATAATTTTCATCATGCTGAGATGCATCTAAACCTTCTTCTTCTTCCTCTGCACTAACACGAATTGGTAAAATAAAGTTGATGAATTTAAAAATAAGGAATGAAACCGTAAAGCTGTAAACAACTACTATTGCCATTGCTTTAAACTGGGTAAACAAAAAACCAGGATTTCCATAAGCCAATCCATTAGGGCCTCCCGGAATACCATGTACTACCTGGCTGGCAAATACGCCTGTAAGCAACATACCAACCATGCCTCCTAAACCGTGGCAAGGAAAAACATCCAGTGTATCATCTAACTTAGATTTTTGCTTAATTCCAACTGCAATATTGGAAACAATTGCCCCTATTACACCGATAATCATACTTTGCGGAATGCCTACATAACCAGCAGCAGGTGTTATAGCCACCAAACCAACCACGGCGCCTATACAGAAACCAAGTACAGAAGGCTTCTTGCCTTTTAATACATCAAAAAACATCCAGGCACAACCTGCAGCCGCCGCTGCCGTATTAGTGGTACCAAATGCATTCACTGCCAAAGGAGTGGCGCCTACAGCAGAACCAGCATTAAAACCAAACCAGCCAAACCAAAGTAAGCCTGTTCCGATTAATACGTAGGGCACATTTGCAGGTGGAATTTCAGTTCTTAATACATGAGATTTACGACGCTTTAATACCAATGCACCTGCCAAAGCTGCACAACCTGCTGTAATATGAACAACTGTACCACCAGCAAAATCCCAGGCTCCCATTTTAGCTAAAAATCCATCGGGATGCCAGCTCCAATGTGCTACCGGCGCATAAACCAATAAACTGAATAGTACAATAAAAACAACATATGAGGTAAAACGTATCCGCTCAGCTACAGCTCCTACCACCAAACCAGGCGTAATAATCGCAAACATTAATTGGAACAAAGAAAAGAGCGTTAGCGGCATTGTGTTTGCTAAAGGCCAGGCTGCGTGAGATTTAACTCCATGAAAAAATAAGAAAGTAGTTGGATTCCCAATTACTCCACCGATTGAATCACCAAAACATAAACTAAACCCAACAACAATCCACAGAACACCTACAATTCCTGCAGCTACCACACTTTTAATCATGGTAGAAATTACATTTTTACGATTCACCATACCTCCATAAAAGAACGCCAGGCCAGGTGTCATTAAAAATACCAGCGCTGTCGAAATTAAAACCCAAACCATGTCTGAAGCAACATATTGAGGATCTTTAGGTCCAGGCACATAATCTGCTTCTGGTTTAATAAATGCAGCCAAAATAGCTAACACGACTAAGACAAGAAATGGGATAACTGATTTTACTGTAATTTTTCTCATACTGTTTTGTTTAAATTTACAAGGTTTATTAATATTATAATAAAATGCACTGTGATTATATTTCGCTAAATTAAGGATATAAGTATAAATTTAGTAGAATTAAAACACATTTATATATAGTTAATGTTTAAAAAATAACTACAAACCGCACGTAATTGTTTAATAACCACTAAATAATCTCAAAATAGATCGAACATTATATAAATAAATGTGGATAATTATGCTTATTTTTTAAATTAGCCACCTTGTACGATATTGTTATTTATAGAAACTTATTGTGAGAATTGTTATCAAAGAAAGGTTCAGAAGCAACTAGGTAATAATGGAAATTTCAAGGCAAGTGCATA
>JANPNY010000496.1:0-5876 GCA_031427745.1 Chitinophagaceae bacterium
CTTGTCTATATGTGTATTTGGTGCAGGTTGCTCAACCTGCGCTTGCTCTTTTACAGGGGTCTTTTTTTCAACAGGTGCTTTAGTAGTTTCAGCTGCTTTTAATGCTTTACTTCTTTCCGCTTCTCGTCTCGCTTTCCATTCTTCCCACTCGGCATAAGAGCCTTTAAATTCAACAATTTTATGATCTTCAATCTCCCAAATTTTATTGGCTATTCTACTGATAAAATACCTATCGTGACTTACCAATACGATGCTGCCCTCATACTTATTCAACGCTTCAATCAATAACTCAACCGAATGCATATCGAGGTGATTGGTAGGTTCATCGAGCATTAAGAAATTTGCTTTGCTCACAATGGTTTTGGCTAAAGCAACCCTTGCTTTTTCTCCTCCACTTAATACTTTTATTTTCTTTTCTACATCATCGCCGCTAAACAGAAAACAGCCCAATAGACTTCTCAGTTCAAGATCTGTTTTTCCACTGCGGCTTTCCTTCATCTCCTCTAAAATATCGTTGTTTACATTCAGTGCTTCCAACTGGTGCTGTGCATAAAACGATTCTTCTACATTATGTCCCCATATGCGTTCTCCTTCATGTTCTTCGTTGCCAACAATCACTCTAAGCAAAGTTGATTTTCCTTTTCCGTTAGCACCTATTAAAGCAATCTTATCGCCACGGTCAATCTCTGCACCGGTATTCTCCAATATTTTTATATCGCCATAGCTTTTGCTTACATTTTTTAATGTGCATAAAACCCTGCCTGGTTGCTTATCTATCAAAAAGTTGATTTTGATATTCGGTCTTTCCAGTTCCACGTTTTCTATCCTGTCAATCTTATCCAGTTTTTTCATGATACTCTGTGCCATGCCTGCTTTGCTCGCTTTAGCCTTAAAGCGTTCTACCACTCTTTCCTGCTGGCGAATGTAATCCTGTTGGTTTTCAAAAGCTTTCTGTTGCATGTCAATTCGCAGGGCTTTTTCCTGCTGGTAATACGTATAATTGCCGGTATAAAAATGCATTTGCTGCTGGTAGATTTCTACAATTTTATTTACCATTCTATCTAAGAAAAAACGATCGTGGCTTACTACTACAACCGCACCCTGGTAGTGACTTAAATATTTTTCCAACCATTCAATACTCGGCATATCCAGGTGATTGGTAGGTTCATCCAACAACAACACATCCGGTTTCATTAAAATCATTTTGGCTAGTAAAACTCTCATTCGCCAGCCGCCACTAAAATTTTTGTAGGGCTTTTGCAGACTTTCGTTGGGAAATCCAAGACCCTGTAAAACTTCTTCGGTTTTATGGTGAATGCTGTAGCCATCCAATACGTCTAATTCGTGCAGCTTATCTGTATATTCAATGGCTAAACTTTCGTCGCCGGTTTTTTCTAACTCAATACCGATGGCTTCTATTTCTTTTTCTAATTCAAGCACTCTTTCAAAAGCGCCCATGGCAACCTGCAGCACGGAGTCGTTGGTGTCAAAACTCAACAGGTCCTGGTGCAAAAAGCCAATAGTGGTTTCCTTGCCTTGTTCAACAGATCCTTTGCTGGGTAAATATTGCCTGGTAAGTACTTTTAACAAGGTAGATTTACCGGTACCATTGTACCCGATAAGGCCAATACGTTCATTGGGTTGTATGTGCCAGGTAGCGTCTTCTACAATTGTTCTGGCTCCAAATTCAAATGTTAAATTTTGTAATCCTAATAGCATAAAAAATAATCGGTCTTTAATTTGGCGGCAAAAGTAATTCAATCAGCAAACTATTCCCTTAATTTGATGTTATCTTGTAGCTTTGCGGCACAAAATTTATCTTTTTTATGAAAAAAGTGGTCCTTCTTTTCGCAATTGTTGCAGGTTTTTTTGCTATTTACTGGTTTCAGTTCAGGGAGAAAAAAAGCGCTCCCCAGGCACCAAGGCAGCAGGCGTTAAAGGTAAACAGGCACGATGCGATATTTAATAATAACATTGATTCTTTACTACAAAATTATTTTAAAATAAAAGCTGCGTTGGTAGAAACTGACAGCGTTAAGGCGAAACTTGTAAATAATAGTTTGGTAGATTTTTTAAACAGAATAAACATTGATGAGCTTAAAACGGAGCCTACCGGGATATTTGAAAGTGCTACGATGTTTTTAAATGATATTAAGGCAAATGCAGGGAGCTTTGCAACCCAACAATCAATTACTGAAATGCGGCAGGATTTTAAAAGTATTAGTGAAAACCTGTATCCATTTCTCAAAACAATCCATTACGAAGGAAATATATTATACTGGCAAAACTGCCCTATGGCCTTTGGGGAAAATAATGGTGCCAACTGGATAAGTAACAGCGAGGAAATAATAAACCCTTATATGGGCAAACATCATCCGGAATACAAAGGCACCATGTTGCATTGTGGCGAGGTAAAGGATTCTATTAAAGCACAATAAAACAATCCGCTTACGAATAAGAAGTAAACAAGCAATTAAATAACATAATCATCTGGCAGCAAAATTTTCTATGCGGTTTATTTACGTCTTATTTGTACTATTTGTGCTGCCTATTATGGCATTCTCTCAAAATAAAATTACCATCAGTGGCTATGCCAAAGATGCTCAAAGTGGCGAAACACTCATTGGGGCAACCATTAGTGTACGTGGGCAAACAAAGGGGATTAGTACCAATCAATTTGGGTTTTATTCTCTCACACTTACAGAGGGAAACTATGAGCTGATTTGTTCCTATGTTGGCTACCAGCCTGTATTATCGTCCGTTGAACTTACAAAAGATAAGCTCTTTAATTTTAATCTTGTACCTCGTGATGCGTTAACGGAAGTGGTTATCACCTCTAATAAAAGGGATGTAAATGTAAAGAATGCACAGATGGGCAAATTTGTTTTACCCATTGAACAAATTAAGGCAGTGCCGGCTTTTTTGGGAGAGGTGGATTTAATTAAAACCATTCAGCTTTTACCAGGCGTACGCAATGCAGGCGAAGGAAGTGCAGGGATATATGTAAGAGGTGGGGGGCCAGACCAGAATTTGATTTTATTAGATGATGCCATCGTTTACAATACCGGGCATCTGTTTGGATTCTTTTCAATTTTTAATTCAGATGCCATCAAAAATGTTTCCCTGATAAAAGGCGGAATGCCTGCTCAGTATGGTGGTAGATTATCCAGTGTGCTGGATATCTCCATGAAGGAGGGTAATGATAAAAAATTCCAGGTAGAGGGTGGGATAGGGGCCATTGCCTCCAGGTTATCTATACAAGGACCTATTAAAAAAGACAAGGCTTCCTTTATTATTTCCGGTAGGCGTACTTACATAGATGTTTTGGCTAAACCATTTATAAGTAAAACCAGCCAGTTTAATGGGTCGGGATATTATTTCTATGACTTAAATGCAAAGCTTAATTATAAGTTTTCGGAAAAAGACAGACTTTATATAAGCGGATATTTTGGTAGAGATGTTTTTGATTTTGTAAATGGTAAGCAAAGTCTCAACATAAAAATTCCCTGGGGAAATGCTACCGGATCTATACGATACAATCGTATTTTTAACAAGCGCCTGTTTGGAAACACCACCGCTGTATTTAATAACTACAATTTTACTTTTAATGCACTTCAAAATAATTTTTCTATCAAGCTGGCATCTGGTATCAGGGATATCAGTTTAAAACAGGATTTTGATTTGTATCCGTTCACGGGCCATAAAGTGAAATTTGGAGGCCTTTATACGTTCCATAAATTCACTCCATCTGTAGTAAGTGGCACGCAGGACTCTGTTGAGTTTAAACCTCTAAATGCACAAGCCAAATATGCCCACGAAGCAGCTTTATATGTGCAGGACGATTGGGAGATTAATGATAGAATAAAAATTAATGCCGGTATCAGGTATAGCTTTTTTCAGCAAATCGGGCCTTTCAAAATTTATCAAACAGATGCCAATCTCAACCGCACAGATAGCACCGTGTACAGTAATGGCCAACCGGTAAAAACTTATGGCGGCTTAGAGCCCCGGTTTACCATACGGTATGCCATAAATGATGCAACTTCCATAAAGGGATCAGTAACACGCAATCTTCAATACATTCATTTGGTGAGTAACTCGGGTACTACATTACCAACCGATTTATGGGTACCCAGTACATACAAGGTTAAACCACAAAAAAGCTGGTTATATGCAGCCGGTTTGTTTAAGAACTTTAAGGAAAATACCTACGAAACCTCTGTGGAGGTCTATTACAAGCAAATGGCTAACCAAATAGAGTTTGAAGAAGGTTACACCCCCAACACACTGGAAGACACCGAAAACTATTTTACTTTCGGCAAGGGATGGAGCTATGGCACTGAATTTTTTATAAATAAAACGAAGGGAAGACTTACCGGATGGATTGGTTATACATTAAGTTGGACCTGGCGTAAATTTCCGGCCTTAAATTTTGGAGAAAAATATCCTGCTAAATACGACCGAAGAAATGATATGAGCGTTGTTGCCATATACGAACTGAGCAAACGCTGGAAACTCTCCGGCACGTTTGTATATGGAAGCGGCAATGCTGCCACTTTACCCCAACGTTTTTACATCGTAAATGGCGTGCTAACCCAGGAGTATAGCCGGATAAACGAATACCGCCTGCCAGCCTACCATCGAATAGATGTTGCTGCTATTTTAACTCCCAAAAAGAATATTAACCGAAAATGGAAATCGGAATGGGTATTCAGTATTTACAATGTTTACAGCAGGCAAAATCCTTATTTTATCTATTTCGATCAAACCGGCAGTCCACTCGATGGTACGCTAAAAGTACAGGGCAAACAGGTGAGCCTTTTTCCCATTATCCCTTCAGTAACATTTAATTTTAAATTTTAACCGTGTTACAATTCCTTTTGAATTTTTTATCCGACTTTAAACCTATATCAAGATGGCATAGGAATATAAAGCTGTGTAAATTATCAACTGTTTAAATATTATTAATTTGTCCAATTAATTCTTAACTTGATTGTCATTAAAATCCCTTCCATTTTGTTGAGCTAAAAATTTATACAACCCGGCGGCTACCGTAATTAGCAAAAAATATTTTTCTATGAACGAAAAATTATTGCAATACATCTGGCAGTTTCAATGCTTTAACCTGCAGCAATTGCAAACTACCGATGGCGAGGCTATTCTTATCCTTCAGCCTGGATTCAGCAATAGCAACCAGGGGCCGGATTTTAAGGATGCGAAAATAAAAATTGCTGATACTACCTGGGCGGGCCATGTGGAACTGCATATTCTTTCTTCCGATTGGCAGGCCCACAAACATAGCAGTGATGAAAACTATAAAAATGTTATTCTTCATGTGGTTTGGCAAAATAATATCGATTTACAATTGCCTTTTCCTGTGTTGGAATTGCATGATAAAGTACCCAAGGTATTGCTCAGCAGGTTTGATGAATTAATGCGGGCAACGGATTTTATTCCGTGCCAACATAGCCTTCAGCTGGTTACACCCATTATTTGGGATAGCTGGAAACAACGGATGCTGGTAGAGAGGCTACAGGATAAATCTACATTGGTGCAGGCTTATCTGCAACTTAATAATAATAATTGGGAGGAAACATTTTGGTGGCTGTTGTCCAAAAATTTTGGATTGAAGGTAAACAGTGAATCTTTCCAAAAAATTGCCCGGTCATTACCGGTCAATCTCCTTGCAAAACATAAAAACCAGCTACAACAGCTAGAAGCTTTACTTTTTGGCCAGGCGTCTTTGTTAACGGGAGAATTTGCTGATGACTACATGATCATGCTACAAAAAGAGTATCAATTTTTGCAAAAGAAATACCAGCTGAAGCAGGTAGAAGAGCCCTTATTCTTTTTAAGGATGCGTCCATCCAATTTCC
>JANPNY010000497.1:0-2295 GCA_031427745.1 Chitinophagaceae bacterium
GTTATTCACAGCATCGGGAGTTTAACAGATCGGTTTTTTATAATGTGTTGGCATCAGAAATTGTACCTGATATTGATACCCAGCTACGGATTGTAAACGAATCTTTTATTGTTGAAAAAGAAGCCTATGAAGGAGCACTGCTAATGAAAAAAGCTGGGCTGCTAAAAAAGCCAAAAGACAAATTAAGTTTTTTCAAAACCGGCCGTGTAAAACTGGAGTCTTCCATATCTAATGACAAAGACAATACAGAATACCATTTTCTAAGGCTAATTATCCAGGAACATGCCCCAAAGGTTGTAAAATATAGAAATGAGCTGAAGGGCGACAGCATACTAATTCGAACAAACTTTAAAAATCTTTCACCAATTCTTCAGCAGGTAATACTTGACTACTGTAAAAAATCAACCATTTTAAAAATACCTTAGCAGCAATTTTCGAACGCATGAATAAAAAAATTCTGGTCCTTTATTACTCCCAATCAGGACAACTGGGAGATATTATCAATAGCTTAACCGGCCCGCTTAAAGACGCTGGTAATATCATTGAAACTGTGCTTGTACAACCTGCAAAAGTTTATCCCTTTCCCTGGTCGGGAAAAAGCTTTTTTTCCGTGATGCCTGACTGTGTGCTGGAAAAACCAACCGAACTGCAACCCATTCAATTAAAAGAAACTGCCTACGATTTGATAGTGCTCGGTTACCAGGCCTGGTTTCTTTCGCCCAGTATTCCTTCCAATTCAATACTTAATAACCCGTCAGTAAAAGCAGCCATAAAAAATACACCTGTTGTAACCATTACCGGTGCCCGCAATATGTGGATCAGTGCAATGAATGTAATTAGAAGAATATTGAAAGAACTGGATGCCAGGCATGTGGGCAATATTGTGCTGGTAGATCAGCATGCCAATTTTGTAAGTTTTGTTACCATTCTTTACTGGATGTTTACCGGCAAACGGAACCGTTACTTAAATATATTTCCAAAGCCGGGTGTGTCAGATGCTGATATTGACAACTGTAAAGTATTCGGCAGTGTGATTGGAAAATATCTTGCCAAAGGAAATTTTGATGGCATGCAGGAAGAATTGGTGGAGAAAAAAGCAGTAGTAGTGAAATATAATTTAATGTTTATAGAATCAAAAGCAAAACGCATTTTTACAATATGGGCCAATCTTATTGTGAAAAGAAAAAACCGGACACCGTGGCTTGTTGCTTTCAAATATTATCTTATAATTGCATTGTTTGTAGCAGCACCTATTATATTAACAGTAGATGCCTTGTTTTTTAAACCGTTTTTATCTGGTCGTATTAAAAGGCAAAAACAATTTTTTTCAGGAGTAAATTAATTAAATTAGATGTCGCTTAAAGAAGTCTATATAAATAATACATCAGCTTTTTTTCCCAATGATCCGGTATCAAATGATGAGATGGAAGATTACCTTGGGTATATTAATGCCACACCATCCAGGTCAAAAGCCATTGTTTTAAGAAATAACGGTATCAAGTGCAGATTTTACGCACTTACAAAAGAAGGAACATCCACACATAGCAATGCCCGGATGACTGCATTGGCAGTAAAGGCTTTATTTAAAAACAATCCTGCTGATATAAAATCAATAGAGCTATTGAGTTGTGGTACTTCTTCGCCCGACCAGATGATGCCTTCACATGGCGTAATGGTGCATGGCTGGTTGCCCGAAGCAAATTCTGTTGAGGTGGTTTCCCCGTCGGGCGTTTGTTGTGCAGGCATGCATGCATTTAAATATGCTTACCTGGCTACAAAAGCCGGTGATGTGCAACAATCCGTTGCTACCGGTTCAGAACGATTTTCAATATCTCTTGTTTCAACCAATTTTGAAGATGAGGCACAAAGATTAAAAGAACTATCTGAAGATCCATATATCGGATTTGAAAAAGAATTTTTAAGATGGATGCTATCTGATGGAGCAGCAGCATTTTTGATCTCCAATAAAAAAAATGAAACCGGCATCAGCCTTCGGGTAGATTGGATAGAAGGTTTTTCATATGCCAATGAACTGGCTCCCTGTATGTACATGGGATGTGAAAAATTAAAAGACGGCACCTTAAAAAGTTACCTCGATTATTCACCGCATGAATTAATGGCACAATCTATATTGAGCATTAAACAGGATGTAAAATTGCTAAGTAAAAATATAGTGCCATATGGCGGCGTCGGCTTAAAAATAGCGCTGGATAAGCATGGTATAAAATCGGAAGAAATTGATTATTTTCTACCACATATGTCCAGCGAATTTTTTAAAGACAAAATATTTCAGCA
>JANPNY010000498.1:0-9358 GCA_031427745.1 Chitinophagaceae bacterium
GTCGGCTACTTTATTACATTCCCGGTGTCTCTTACATGAAGAAGTTCCCAGCCGATTCTCCACGATTAGCCTTGCAGCAAAGCCGTGGGACCCTGCACCATGCAGGGAAACTGTTGCAATGCTGTTGGTCGGAGACCAGCCGGCGGCAAAACAAGCACCCTACTAAATTGCGGCGGGTTCTGCATAACACAATACCCACCGCAAGGAAACCCGCCTGGGAAAACTTTAATTTATGGTGTGGAAGGAATTCTATGCCGCTTGATGCATATCTCTTTCACAACGCAACGTTCTTGCTGCACGCAAAGCCAGGCAAAGAAACGTTGCTGAGAATCTTATTTTTTATAGTGTGGATGCAATACCTGGTATAGAACTACTTTGTAGAAGGGAGTTTTGGCAATTTGGCATTTGAAAGCATTTTATTTGCTAATTCCAGTTTTTCAGGAAATAGCACTCTGCCCCGAAATCTTTCTAACTTTTTGTCAATTTTCACAATTGGAACTTTTGCTTTATTTAATTCTTCAATTTTCATAATTTAATATTTTTATTTTTTCTTGTTACTAAAAACCCCAAATAATCTTCGCCAACAATAAATTCTTCAAAAGATTCGTCAAATTTCATTCCGTATACATAAAAATCCATTTTTAATTCGTCCAGATTATTGCTAATCCCCATTCTATAGAGCCTTGTTCTTACCCCGGAACTACCAGTTGCAAAAACCCAGGCATTTGGATACCTGCCTGTAAATGCATATAATGTTGAAACTACAGTAGCTAAAACTTTTTTATTATCTCCATTATTAGTGACTATTTTGTTATTCAGCTTATCGGTAAGTTCATCATAATCTCCAAAAGCGAGATTGTAAATATTGCCTACACTTACTTTGGAATATTCTACTATCTTTTTTATTTCTCCGTTTAATCCGATGCTTGTAAATTCAAAAAAATGAAGATTACCTTCTGTCTGATATTCATATCGGGTTAGGTTCATAAATTTTTATGTAAAATAAATATACAAATTTTGAAATTATTATACTTATAGCGCAGGTCTCCTGCCCTGTTGCCATACATAACCAATGCCAGCATTATTCACTTTGACGAGCTGGCTGATAAAACTGCTGGCTATTACGAATGCCCCCGTCTGGTCTCTCTCCAACGGGAATTACGAAGAACCCCCAATGCCGTTGGTCGGAGACCAGACGGCGGCGTTCACCAATGCAAGCGTTGGCTCCACACGGGCGCACGACTCTGTTCTGTGTCTCCTTGTTACTAATCCCGGCACCTAAAAGCCATCCAAAACAACTAAGTTCAGCAGCCACTTTATTTGCTACAATTCCTTTTGGTGTTCGTAAGAGTTTACAGCTTTTTAAAAGGTGTAAACTCTTGTATTACATTCCGAGGCTCTCTTACATGTAGAAGTTCCCAGCCGGGTCCTCCCCTATTAGCCTTGCAGCAAAGCCGTGGGACCCGGCACCATGCAGGGAAACCGTTGCAATGCCGTTGGTCGGAGACCAGACGGCGGCACTCCTACAGGCGAAAGACTTTCACACAGGCGCAGGACATCAAACAGATGAATACAAGAAACGCAGCAAAAATGCTGCGTCTATTGTCAGTAAACTTTGATGAATTTACTTCAACGGTCTCTTAAAAATTTGAGTTTACCCGCTAATTTAAATGCCGGCTGATGGCATCTACCAATCCACCTGTTTTTTTATCGTTCAGCAGCTCCCAAAACATGATGCCGCCAAGTTTTTTCTGCCGCACAAATTTGGCCTTAGCCTTAATGGAACGTTCATCATCAAAGGTGGCAAACAACTGTTGGGTAGCACTGTAGCGGTAAGGTGCCTGCGCCTTTTTATCCCAGTGATAATTAAAGCCGGCACTGTCGGTAAAATAGCCATCGAATTGCTTGTAATCTACCCCCTGCTTAAATTTACCGGGCTGGTACAACCCCCGGTTAATGGGTGGCACCTGCTCCCACACCCTTGCATAAAAGGCGGCACCAATTATCAATTGCTCCGGTTTTGCATTGTGTTGCAACAGCCAGTTTACGCACCTGTTGGTAGATTGCTGATTGGGCATGTAATCATTTAAAAGCGTATGATGACCGGTAACGGTGGCGTAGCCGCTCACGAGGTCGTAGGTCATCAGGTTTACAAAATCTACCTGTGGTAATACGGCATCCCAGTCAATAGAATTTTCAAGGAATTTATCAAACCCGCCCGCCGCAAAACTCAACAGGTAATTGCTACCCATTTTAGCCCTCAACACTTTTACCAGTTCGGTAAAATTATTGCGGTCGCTGCTGTCGTAACGATGGCCGGGATAGCCTTCTATAGCAGGATATTCCCAATCCAAGTCGAGGCCATCAATTTGGTATTCTTTAAAAAGATCTACCGTGGTTTGCGCAAATGTATTGCGGTGCTCCGGCGATGCAAATAAGGCGGAGCAAGGCTCGCAGCCGCCCCAGCCGCCAATGGATACCATCACTTTTAATTGCGGGTATGTTTTTTTTAGTTCTACCAGTTGCATTAGGTTGTTGCGTTGCTGTTCGTTCGCATACGTGAGCGTATCGTTTTTAAGGTGCAAAAAGCTGTAGATGATGTGGGTTAATTTTTCGATTGGGTACTGTTTAATACTGTCTGCATTGCCGGTGCAATAGGCTATTACTTTGTAGGGTTGCGCCTGCGCTGTTGCTAACAATTGCCAGCAAAACATACCGGCCAGTAAAAGTTTTTTCATCAAATAAAGTTAGGGGATTGTGGTACAATAAAAAACAGGCTGGTGTTTTATTGGGGGCATTAAAAACGGGCAAAGTCAAAATAAGGTTTGTAAGGTTACTCCACAGGCACAGGACGCTGTTCTACAATTTCTTTTGGTATTCGCCAGAGTTTGCAGCTTTTTAAAAAGGTGTAAACTCTCTTCCAAAAGCGCAGGAACCCCTCGCTGTGTCTGAATGAATCGTTGAACTAACCTCGTTGCAAAAACATCTTTCAACTTAAAGCATTAGTAACCGGGTGACACAGAACAGCATCCTAAGCCTGATTGATATCTACCCAACGCCGCCAGGTGCCACGCTACAAATGCGATAAAATAATTCCGGTAGCTACCGCTGCATTCAATGATTCTGCGGCACCGGTTTTGGGGATGGTGATTTTTTGGGTGGCCAGTTGCATCACTTCTTCGCTGATGCCTTTTGATTCGTTACCAATAACCAATATCGCTTCCTTTACACCCTTGATGGTTTGTACATTTTGACCGTTGAGTGCCGTTGCATAAACCGGTATATTTTTATATCGTTGCAGCCACTCGGCCAGGTTGCAGTACAAGATGGTTACCCTGCCAAGACTACCCATGGTGCCCTGCACCACTTTTGGATTATACATATCTGCACAATGCGGCGAACAAATAATACCTTCAATACCAAACCAGTCTGCAATGCGGATAATGGTGCCCAAATTGCCGGGGTCCTGCACCTGATCTAATGCCAGGGTAATTTTTGCAACAGGTGAGTAAGTTGCAGCCATTTGTTTTGAAAACACTGCCAGCACCTGGTTGGGTGTGCTGAGCAGCGATATTTTTTCGAGTTCAAAGTCGGTAACAACCTGAAGCGGCCCGCTAAAATATTTTCGGATGAGAGGTTCCTGCTGGTGTAGCCATGCATCCATCGCCAATATCTCCTTACAAGCAAAATGGCCACCCTGCAATAATTCCAAAACTACTTTACTACCTTCGGCAATAAATGTACTGCCCTCATCCCGGTATTTTTTGTGGTGTAAAGATTGGATATATTTGGTATTTGATTTGCTAAGCATTTGCTGACAGTTTAATTATGCGTTTATTATCTTCCCGAAAAAAAAGCAGCTTCAAAAATACAGCCTGTTTACTGATATATGTTTTACTGCTTAGTAGCTGTGCCCAGGTAAAAAATATTTTTACATACCCAAAAAAAAATCAATACCCGGTAAACAAGCCTTTTTTATTTGAAACCAGCATTAAACTAAAGGGGGGAAAATTTGATGGAGATGAAAGAAGCAACCTGTTGCAGCGCCTGTACACACAGCTGGACGACAGCTCCAGGGTAGTAATAAATGATAAATTTTTTATTTTTCACCCAGTGATGCGTCCACCGGTGTATGATACGAGCTACAGCAACCGCTCGGCCATCAACCTGAAAAACTTTTTTTTGCACCTGGGCTATTACAGAACGATTGCTACCTACACCAATGATACCAGCACCAGGAAATACCTGAAATATTCTTTTCCGTTTAAATTTAGAAGAGAGTTACAAAAAAGAGTTACCGTAAAATATACTGTGATCGCCGGCGTGCCCACCATCGTTGATACCTTTAGTTACCGGCTGCAAAATAATGCGCTGCAGCAACTGGCTTTACAATCTGCTAAAAAGTCGTACATCGTACAATCGAAGCCCATTACAAAAACAGATGTACTGAGCGAAATAAGCAGGCTCACAGACACTTTCCGCAACAATGGCTATTACAAATTCACCACCGAAAACCTGATTGTAAGAGGCGATTCCAGTATAGCATCGCTTACCAATATTTCGGATGATCCGGTAGAAAATATCCGGTTACTGGCCGAAGCAAGTGAAAAAATAAACAAACCCTCCATCAGGCTGGGCATGTTTTTAAACCCGGCTGCAGATAGCAACGGCTTAAAGCTTTACCACATCAACAATATTTACATCTACCCCGATTACACTTCTATAGATGCGCTGGGTGCAACCACTTTTAATGAGCGAAAAGATTCGTTGGGCAATATCATCCGTTACCATAACGAGATTATTAGAAAGGAAATATTACTGCGGTTTAATACCTTAAAAAAAGGTGACTTATACCGCCGGGATGATTACGCCAAAACAATAAATAATTTTAGCAGGCTGGGCGTTTGGCAAAATATAAACGTGCAGCTAAAAGAAAGCAGCAGCGGGCTGCTGGATGTTATTGTACAATTGATACCATCAAAAAAATATGGACTTGAAACCAATATTGAGGTAAGTTATTCTACTAATAGCAATAACAACAGTTTCACCCTGGGTAATACGGGTAATGTACTGGGCATTTCCGGCAATGTAAGTTTACAAAACAGAAATGTGTGGCAGCGTGCCGTTAAAATGACGCATGCCTTTCGTGCCGGTGTAGAGCTTAACCTGAATGCCCCTTCCGGAACCGGGCAATTAATTAATGCCAACGAAATAAGTTACATCAACACCATTTCAATACCCTCAACGCCGGCTTTCATTAACAAATTAATTGACCGTAAAAAACGGCTTGCCTCTCAGCAAACATTTTTTAATACCAGTGTTGCTAAAACAGATCGCATCGGGCTTTTTAAATTAAACTCCCTGGCCTTTTCGGTTGGCTTTGAGTATATGAACAAAAAAAACCAGCGCTTTACATTTAAGCCATTAAACGTTGAATACACTAACCTGTACAGTCGCTCGGAAGCATTTGACGCCATACTAAAAGAAAATCCTTTTCTCCGGTATTCCTTTAATACAGCCCTGGTACTGGGATATAGTTTCGGTTTTACCGAATCGCACTTTAGCAAAAAAAACAGCAACATCGTAATTACTACCAAAATTAATGCGGAGCAATCCGGCGCCTTGTTTCCATTTATTCCGTTGGCAAATGTGTCTTTTCTAAAAAAAGATCTCCGGCAATTTGTAAAATTCGATATTGAAAGAACCACCACTATTAATTACTTAAAATCATCTATTGCCCTCCGGTACTTTGCTGGTTTTGGAGCACCGGTTGGAAACAGTGACACTACCCTGCCCTTTTTTAAGCAATATTTTGTTGGCGGCCCCAATAGCATGCGGGCATGGGCTGTCCGTGGCCTGGGACCAGGATCTAAAGCATTGGCACCCTATAAGAGTACAACTTTTGTAGATCGTACCGGCGATATCCGGGTGGAAGCCAATGTGGAATACCGGCGAACGCTCTTTCAGATAATCCCTAATTCGCTTGCATTAAAATGGGCTGTGTTTGTTGATGTTGGTAATATCTGGAATGCACGTAACACTGCACCGGGCCTTGCTTACGACAGCGCTCAGTTTAAATGGAGCCTCCACCAATTTTACAAGGAACTGGGCGTTGCAGCAGGGTTTGGTCTTAGGTTCGATTTTAATTATGTATTATTGAGATTGGATTTTGGACTTCGTTTTAAACGACCAGAGCTAAGTGAAAATAATGGCTGGAAAGCGCCCAACATTAGTTTTGATGAAATATTTGCCAAACTTTTAAAAAGGGATGATGAATATAGAAGGTGGAGATATCAAAATTTTAATTTTTCCATTGGATTAAGTTATCCGTTTTAGCTAAATACTTTTAAACAACAGAAAATAGTTTGGCCTTGTGTTTCACTTTGTTTGCCGGGACAGGTGAAATTTTAAACATCAATTTGCAAAAAAAGGGCAATCTGAATTTGATGCTACTATAATTATCAATAAAAAAAATTCAGGGTAAACGCTTTACTTTAATCTTGTCAGTATGATTCATCATTTAGAAATTTGCGCCTTTGGTGTTCAAAGTGCTGTAATTGCAGAAAGGGCAGGCGCCACAAGAGTTGAATTGTGTGATAACCCTATTGAAGGCGGTACAACGCCATCTTACGGAGCGATAAAAATAACCAGGGAAAAAACCGGCATCCAGTTATATCCCATCATAAGGCCAAGAAGCCTGAATTATTTTTACGACGCAGAAGAATGGGCGATTATGCTGGCGGATGTTTTGATGTGTAAAGAATTGGGTTGTGATGGTATTTCTGTAGGCGTACAAAAAATAAACGGCGAAATAGATGCGGATAAAATGAAGCGGCTGGTAGAAGTTGCTTATCCCATGGGTGTTACCTGCAACAGGGTATTTGATGCCATACCCAATGCACCTGCTGTAGCACTGGAAACGCTGATACAAGCCGGTTGTGAAAGAGTGCTAACATCCGGCCTTGCCGCATCTGCACCAGCAGGAGCAGCCCTTTTAAAAGACCTGGTAACATTGGCCGATGGCAGAATCAGCATCATGCCAGGCGCCGGTGTACGCTCCGATAATATTGAAGCATTGGTACAACAAACAGGTGCCTTCGAATTTCATACCTCTGCCCGACAACAAATTATTAACCCGGTAAAATACAGTAACCCAAGGGTGACGGACATGGGTAATATGTATGTAGCCGATGAAGAAGAAGTAAAAAAAATAATACAGCTATTGAGGCTTCACGGGTAAGTTACCAAGGGCAGGGACACCTTTGAATTTGGGGTATTTTAACGGGGCGCCAGCTATTAAAAATCTATACAATTATAACTTACCACTTTCTTCCATCTTTCTAATCTTTTCCCTGAGCTTTGTTTTTTCATCAATTGCTTTACCAAGCATTTCTTTAAATTCCTTTTCGTTGCGGAGATTATCAAAAAGTTTATCGTGTTGTATCAGGTAAACTGAACCAAAATACCATTTCCATTTCCTAAGAATAGACATTGCTTTTTGCTTATCACCACTTAAAGCACAAATACCTGCATAATCATAAGAAAGTGTATCACCTCTTTCCTGGTACTGTTTTATAGACATTTTTATCTTTTCATTTGCTTCTTTTACTTTTCCAATATTCATTAAAGCCACTGCCCACCTATGTGGATTGGAGCGATTCGGATAGCGTCGCCAAACTTCCTCATAAAATTGCACTGCTTTTGCACAATCGTTTTTTAAATTGCAATAAGCCTCTGCTATTTCATAGTTTGCATTTAATTCTTTGTTGGGGTTTTCATTAGCATATAAATTGCCATATTTTATTGCAGAGTCAGCTTGTCCCCAATGGAGATAAGTAATCACAAGCGAACGAATCGCATTTATTTTATTGTTAGAATTACTAGAAAGTTCAATGGCCCTTTTACCGTTTGCCTCTGCCTTTTTAAAATCACCAAAAAAATGGTACACATAACCTATTTGTAGATATACAGCCGATGCCGATATTGCTAGAGGATTAAGACGGATAGCTTTTTTTAATTGCCGTAGTGATCTCTCGGGATCAATATCTGTGTAATAGTCGCCTAGTTGCCGGTTCACCTCAAAATTATTTGCATTAATAGCGAAAGCTTTTTCTAGAAAGTTTAGCGCCGAATCTTTCTGGCATTTTGCTAATATCAAATAAGCATCGGCAGAAAATTTGTCAATTTTGAGGGCATTGTTTCCCAGTACTTTCACGCTATCAAAAATTTGAGATCTTTTTTCTTTTGAGTTATTCCAATCTGTAATACTATATAAATAAGTTTGTCCTTTTAAAACATAGGCTTCGGCCATTAAAGGATCCGTATGTATAGCCATATCGCATAGTGAAAGCGTGTGTTGAAATAATGTATTGACATGGGAATTTGAAGCAATTGAATCCCAATATAAGGGATGAACAGCAGCAGCAAGTTTTACGTATGAAAACAGGGCCTCATTATATGCATCGATGGCAGCCGCACTTCTGGTGGCTACCCTGCTAAGGCGGCTTTGCTCATCAGTGGAAATCTTCACCTGCAATGCCGATGCAATTTGCTGTGCAATATTTTCCTGCAAAGAGAAAATATCTTCCATCTCGCCCGGATAATCATTGCTCCATAATTCTTTTCCGGTACGGGCATCAATTAAAACAGCAAATACTTTTATCTTATTTTTATCTCTTTGCACAGAGCCTTGAAGGATGAAACTGATATCTCCCAACTCCCTGGCAATGTCCAAAATAGACATTTTGGTATCCCGGTATTTTTCTACCGACTGAGATGCAATGGGGATTAGCGCCCCCAGCCATTCCAGCTTTCTTTGTAGTTCTAAAGTTACTCCGGCACAAAAGGGTTCATTTTCTACTTT
This sequence comes from Chitinophagaceae bacterium, assembly GCA_031427745.1. Classification (GTDB taxonomy): domain Bacteria; phylum Bacteroidota; class Bacteroidia; order Chitinophagales; family Chitinophagaceae; genus Ferruginibacter. The sequence goes on from JANPNY010000498.1 coordinate 8,864, forward strand.
GTTTACACTTATATTTTTGAAAGGCAGAACAGCAATCGTTTTTTCTCGTTCGGGAATATTATTTGCAATTGTATTTTTTTGATAAAGAAAGATTGCAGCAATAAATAGAAATATAATGATAGCGGTAAAGATGAATTTTGGCGTAGGCAATTTCTTGCTTTTTTCTTTTAATTTTCCGCTCATAGATACCCGGTGGGGTATGGACAATCCCTTGGTAGCAAGCGCAAAAACTTCCCTTGGTTCTTTTACATTTTTAAAGTCAAATAATCCAAGAGAAACTGATTTAAATTCAGGCTGGTTGCTTATTTTGTCTGCTATTTCTTTTGAAAAAAGAATTGTATTAGCTTGTCCTAGCGATTGAATGCGGGAAGCAATATTTACACCATCACCCAATGCCTGCCCCTCCTCAAAAAACACTTCCCCTACATGCAGGCCTATCCGTAAGGGCACAAAAGGTGGTGATTGTAAATTTTTTTGTATTTCGAGGGAACATCT
>JANPNY010000499.1:0-3969 GCA_031427745.1 Chitinophagaceae bacterium
AATCATAATCATAATCATCATCATCGTCATCAACAACTTACCCTCCTCCTCCCCCGTAATATCCGCCTCCACCCCCTGCTGACGCATAGTTCGAGCTGTATTTGCAGCCATTCCCACCTAATGCCCCATAAATGTTGAGCAGATATGTTGAAGACAGTAAGTCTACTAATCTTGTTGACGACACTTTTTTATCTTGAAGTACAGAATTAAAGATCCCAGAAAGGTCTCGAAACTAGTCACATACCTTGGTATTTAGAGCCTGGTGTGCCAGTACAATACGCACCGACTCCAGTCGCACCACCTCCAAATTCTGTTGCGCCTCTACCACATGATCTGTCGGTACAGTTTCCACCAAAAGCTCCACCCCCACCTGATTATTTTGAAGAGAAATTCAGCTCAAAGATTATCCCAAGGTGTTCGTGTGACTGACAGGACAAAATTGTTCACATTCTTCATTTAACAAGAACCCACCTCCGCCTGCGCAGTTGAAATTTTCCAAGCAGTCGGACGATCCTCCTCCTCCACCAGCTGTTACAATATTATGCTGAAAATTTTAAAGAGAGTTACGATAATAATTTGCCCGATGAAGTGGTTTATATTGGCGACAATAAGCTGACTACCAATTACAGACTATCTAGCACCGACAGTGGCGTACCTACAACCATCGGGCAACTTCTTTTAAGTCCCACCCGTACGTATGCACCTGTTTTAAAACAATTATTACAGCATCATTTTGATAAAATTCATGGATTAATTCATTGTAGTGGTGGCGGACAAACCAAATGTTTAAAATACCTGCCAGGCAATTTTAAAATTATAAAAGATAATTTATTTGAAGTTCCACCTGTTTTTCAGCTTATACAAAAAGGCAGCGGCAGCTGTTTAAAAGAAATGTACGAAGTGTTTAATATGGGCTGCCGGTTAGAAATTTATTGTGCTAAAGAAGATGCAGCAACGATGATAGCAGCCGCAGAAAGTTTCGGCATTGCAGCACAAATAATCGGCAGGGTAGAAGCGGGAGACAAAAAGGAATTGATAATAAGAAATACGGGACAGGAGGATATTTTTTATTGATATAAAAGTTGCCAACCTTTTTGTTAGGTTGTATTTAAGATTGTTGGACGTAATTTTCCGGAACCCTAAAAGTTTGACTTTAACTCGTTTATATTTACCAAAAAAGATTGAATGAAGCTTCCAAAGTATGAGTATTTCACAGAAGGCGAAGCAACACTGTTTAAATTTTCCAGTGACGGGCCTAAAGGGAAAATAAAAAAATTAGTTGTTTATTCCCAAATGCTCGAAGAAGACGTTTACAATCTTGCATTCGGAGATTATGATGAAGAGACAGATTCAATTGACGACACAGTTATTACCAATAATAATGACAGCCGGAAAGTATTAGCAACTGTTGTTTCTACCTTATATGTATTTACAAATAAGTACCCAAATATTTGGGTCTATGCAACTGGAAGTAATCCTGCAAGGACACGCCTTTATAGAATAGGAATTACTTCAAATCTTGAAGAGATTTTGACAGACTTTGAGGTATTTGGGTTGAGTAATGAAACTTGGCATCAATTTGAAAAGGACAAGGACTATGAGGCCTTTTTGGTTAAACGAAAAATATATTAAATTTGCTGTATGACAACAATTGAAAAATTAAATAAAAGCAAAACCCCAATAGTTAAGATTGACAAGTCTCTTGAAAAGTTGAGAGGAAAAAATTTGTTTCCTGAAAAACTTGCAAAAGCAAACGAGGTTATTGCACGGGTTGGCCTCCCCAAAAGATAAAACTACGCCCCAAAAAGTATGTAAATATGGCGTTAAATGAATTCCCCGCTGCAGCGTGCCTGATCGTTGTTGCCTGGTGGACACTAGCCACGGTAAGTTTCCGTGCACAATGAGTAAATAAAAGTTGCCAACCTTTCGACAGGTTGGCAATTTTTTTAATAAGGCTGGTTGATTTTATTTTACCAGTAGTTTTATGGTAGTAATTGTTTTATCCGGTGTGGTAATCTCCAGTTTATAAATTCCTCCAGGTAAACGATAATCCGGACGAATATTCTGTAAAGAAGTTCCGGTGGCATGATTAATTTGTTTTATTAAAATAGTTTGCCCCATTGAATTAAATAACCGGGCTTTATAAATTCCACCCGGCATATTGTTAAAGGCAAGCCCGATAATACCATTTACAACAGGATTTGGATAAACAGCTATGCCAGCAATTCCCTTACTTATTTTTACTACTACTGCCTTGCTATAGTCATATTTACCATCGAGGCTAATGCCGCGGATTCGGTAAAAGTTATTACCATAAACAGGGTTTACATCCAGCCATTTATATAAAGTGCTGTTTTGTCCGGAACCTATAGCCATGCTGGTATTCACCTTTATGTAGTTAACGCCGTTGCTACTTTTTTCCACTTCGTATTTACTCATATTCAATTCGTTTTCCACTTTCCATTCTACTGCAATATTGGCTTGCTGCTGATAGGCATTTATGTCTTTGTAGGTAACTGGCAGCGGTCCTGTTTCAAGTTTTTTAAATACAATTCTAAAACGGTTAGTGGTTGAACTGGCAGCGTCTCCATTTATTTCAAAATCATAGTCCGAATTAGAAGTAACACTTAACACATTTTTAGTACCTATATAGCTGTCTTCTAAAAATGCCGTTAATAATGGATCAAGATTGGCAGGTTCAAATGCTAACCGGTAACGGCGTTGAGTTGTTCTGCTCATCTGGATAAACAACGTGTCATCTGCTGTTATCAGCGGCCTTCTTTCTACACAAAGGATTTTGCCATCACGTTTCAGCCCAAGGTTCTCGTTAATATTGGTAAACTTGAGCGCATCCTGTATATCTACTTCCGTGTGGAAACTGTTGTCATAAGCTGCAAGAAAACCATCCACCACTAGATTGCTGCTGTTGGCATTTAATTGCAACAGATTTGTTCTTAAAGTGCCAATCTCACTTAAAGGTGTGGCAGGGCGGAAAAGATTCGGGTTGTAATCCTTAGATTTATGCACTTCTTCAATCGTAACTGTTGCAGCGCCTGATCCATCATTTTCTACAAAAAAAGCCTGACTTGATTGTATAAAATTCTTCTGGGTAGAACTAGTCTGCACTGTTGGGGTAAATGAACCAGGGCTAGAAAAGTCTTCCATTACTACAAATAAACCAATCGTTCCCAGCCTAGGATCATATACGTAAAACCTGTTGGGGTTTATTTTAACCTTAGTGATTTTATTAAAATCTATACTCGATGCAAATGGATTACCAATCAAGGTATAAGTGCCAGGTGTACTTTCCACGCCAAATGTTTGAGTGCCGGTTTGCAAATTTCCTTTACTGCTTAAAGTAGTAACATTTGTATTAGGAATAACCGTATTATCCGGACTCCTGGTTCTGTCGCCTCTTACAAAAAGATAGTAGCCAACATTAGCTGCGGTGCTGGCGGTTGAAGAAAGATTGGTTGTGAGTGTATTGCCAATATTTATGTAAGTACCATCACTTGCCCGCCAACCTTTTATTGAATAGTGATTTTGAAAACTTGTATCAAGGCCATTAGTTAAAACATTTGGAGTGGGGCCTGTTATAAATGTACCTCTTCCGGGTACATAAGGAGTAGGCGCACTTTCCTGCCAATTACTAAATATCGAGCCTGTATTACTTAATGGCGATGTTACCAGCCGCCATGATCTTCTTGCAGGGTAATATCTTTCTACAGTAACCTTTCCGGTAAACTTGTTTCCGATTCTTGCACCGGCATTGGTGATATCTGCCACCCTTGCAGTTCCTGCAACATTTGATACCAATACGACATTATCACCGGTTTTAAAATTCGCCCCGTCAACAGGTCCAAAAGCCAATTCACCGGTAATATTTAATGGAATACCAGGACTGGACACTGTAAGATCGGTATTACTGACGGTAAGATTTTTTACTGTATTTCCAACAAATAAATTACC
>JANPNY010000500.1:0-2265 GCA_031427745.1 Chitinophagaceae bacterium
CCTTGCTATCGGCTCAAAATAGATTACGGCCTGTTTGTAATTTTCTTTCTTTAACCAGCTATAACCAAGGTTATATTTTGCTGTAAACGGATTAGCCTCGCCTTGTGCACCAACGCTACTTTGGAGGTAGGTTGATAAAAACTTAACCGCCTCATCATAGTTTGCGGTTCTAAACGCAATTTCGCCTTTCCAGAAATTGGCGTACGCTGTAACGGAAGAATTTGGCAGCTGGATGATTTTTGTAAATAACTCATCCGCCCTCAAAATCTGTTGATCATTCATATATTCAACTGCCCTGCCATATAATATTCTTGGATACACTTTTTGCATGGTAGCTGTAGGCTTTGCAAACGATTCATACAATACCAATGCATCACTAAAATTGTTGGTGCTGGCGAGCAAACCAACCAGAATTTCTTTGGCCTCCGTTGTATAGGCAGATGCAGGATAGCTGGCGATGAATTGCTGCATTTCATTCAGTGCAATATCCTGGTAACCCAGTTCGTACGATAGCTTGGCATAATTAAACCGGGATATTTCCTGCTGTTGCTTGTTACTGCTGTTAACTGCACAAAACTGAAATGCGCTTCTTGCATTGGCCTTGTCATTGATACGTAAATAACAATCTCCCAGCAGGTACATCGAGTTTTGTCCCAATGAATCTTTTTCGTTGCTCAACTGTTTTAAGCCTTCAATGGCTTTGCTTATTTGATTGGCTTCGTAGTAGCAATAGCTTAACTCATACAAATCTTCCTTACTTACTTTGGAGCTGTTTTTTACATAATATTCCAGCAGGGGCAATGCTTTTTTAAAATTCTTTCTTTCAAAATAAATCTGTCCCAGTAGCTGTTTCATTTCCTTTTCATAATACAATCCTCCCCTGCTGAGTACGCTTTCCCCATAACGTAACGCCTCATCTTTTTTATTTTGAAAGTAGAATATTTCGGCAATGTAATAGGGAACTACGCCTTTGTAATCATCCTTATTTTCTACCAGTTTAAATGATTGTAAAGCATCGTCATATTTATGATCGTAGAAGCTGATAAACCCATGGTAATAATTGGCAGGAATAAAATATTTACTTGCGGGCAATTGGTGAATTTCGTTAAACAGCGGCCTTGCTTTATCAAATTGTTTGAGGTTAAAATAACAATAACCCATCTCAAACTTAGCATCAGCAATTTCTTCATTGCTGATATTATCAAGCCCTGCATATTCGTAATTATAAATTGCTTTTTGAAATTCATCTTTTTGAAAATAATATTTTCCCAGGTGATAACTCATCAGTTGCGAACGTGGTGCATTGTTTATCCAATCGATGTATTGAGTGGCCTCTTCCTCTGCAACCGGTAACATGAGTTTAAGCCGGCAAACGATGTAATAATAATTAACATCATCATATAAATAAGTGGCATTGGTTTTCTGATTGTCTTGCTGCTGTTGTTTTACAGCCTGCAGCAATGGATAGGCCAACGCATACTGCTGTTGTGTAAAAAGCTGTTTGGCTTCTTTAAAATCTTTTTCAGCATCTATAAATACATGTGTTTGTTGAGAAAAAGCTGCACCAGATAAAAACAGCAAGAGGATAAAAGCACCCAAAAATTTATTAATCATAATTATTGTATCATTGATTTTTGCAGATTGTAAAATTAGCTATATTGCTTGCTGTGCAAACACCATTCCAAACCATTTGTGCATAAGTGGATAACTACTGTTTTATTGGTTTAGTAGTTAAGCGGTAGCAAAGAGATCTTCTTTTATATGTTTAAAGGGTTTTGTTATTTAGGTGATGACCTAAATAACAAACCATAAATAAATGAAACGAATGTACATTCGCAGCGCTGTTAATAAAAAGGTAAAGTAACCCGCTTGCTTTTTATCAAAAACAATTATTCTTAAACCCAATAAATAAAAATCAATGAAAAAATTATTGTCAACAAAATATTCTGCAGGTGCATTTAGTACGGCCGTTTTTATTTTAAGGATTACAGTGGGAGCCTTAATGCTTAATCATGGATACAACAAACTGGTTCACTTTGCTGACATGCAACCCAAGTTCATAAATTTTTTAGGGCTGGGCAATACGGTTTCTTTATCCATGGTAATTTTTGCTGAATTTTTCTGTTCGGTTTTTTTATTGTTGGGGCTGTTTACACGGCTTGCCTGCATTCCATTAATCATCGCCATGGGAGTTGCTTTGTGGAAAGCGCATCATTTTGAAGTTTTTGGAGATGGAGAAAAGGCCGCCCTTTATTTGGGTGCATA
>JANPNY010000501.1:0-2935 GCA_031427745.1 Chitinophagaceae bacterium
CTGGGTATTTTACCATCAATCATCAACTTTAATGTGCTTTACTTACTGTAAATAAATATTTAAACCTGTAAAACCCTTTATGGTATTAGGTTATAGAAAAAATATTTTATGATGGCCAAACATCAATCTTAACCGGTTTGATAACAATTGCTTAATGAAACAAGCCGTTTATTGTATGTTTTTTAACAATTGAAATACAATATTAACTGCTTAAAAAAGCACAATCAGTTTATCTTGTTTAAAATAGTAACTGATGAAATTAATTTGTTTATTTATTTTTTTAGGGCATCATTTATTAATGTATGGGCAGTCTATAAATGATTCTCCTCTATCAGCTTTTGGTACTGAATGGAATAAAAAGGAATACAGTGAATGCAATACAGCCATTGACGTAAATTATCTTTCTGCAGATGAAAAAGAAATAATTTATATCCTTAATCTGGTGCGTCTGTATCCATTATTATTTTTAAATACTGTGATTGCAAAATATCCAACAATAAGCGACAAGGATTATTTACAAAAAGATAAATATTACTACAGGAGTTTAAAAAAAGTACTTAGTGAAATGGCTCCTCAAAAGCTTTTGGAGTTTAATAAGCTTTGTTATGAAAGTGCTTTTTGCCATGCAGTGGAATCGGGTAAAAAAGGATATACTGGTCATAACAGGCTCAATAAAACCTGTGAAGATAAGCGGCATTACATGGGCGAATGTTGTGACTATGGTAATAGCGAACCGTTGGAAATTGTATTGTCTCTTTTAATTGATGAAGGCGTGCCATCACTTGGTCACCGTAAAATTTTACTGGGTATTTATACCAAAATCGGTTTAAGTATTAAGCCTCATAAAAAATTTGAAACCAATACGGTGATTGATTTGTGGTGAGACGGGGAAGGGTGAATTGTGAATGGTCAATCGTTAATGGTGAATGGTGAATGGTGAATGGTCAATGGTGAATAGTGAATGGTGAATAATGAATGTATGAATCGTTAATAGTCAAACTTATAATCACCGATCACCAATTGTTTTACATGTTTCTACGGTACTGTCCACCTACTGAATATAATGCATGGGTGATTTGACCAAGGCTGCAATATTTAACCGTCTCCATTAGTTCTTCAAATAAATTCCCGTTGGTTACGGCTACTGCTTTTAATCTCTTTAACCGACTGGATGATTCGGCAGCGTTCCTTTGTTTGAAAGTATTTAATGCGGTTATTTGAAATTCCTTTTCTTCTGTAGTGCTCCTTATTACTTCTGTTGGTAAAATAGTAGGACTGCCATTTTTATTTAAAAAGGTATTGACGCCAACAATAGGATATTCACCGTTGTGTTTGAGTGTTTCGTAATACAAACTTTCTTCCTGAATTTTATTGCGTTGGTACATTCTTTCCATTGCCCCCAATACCCCGCCTCTTTCAGAAATTCGGTTGAATTCATTCATCACGGCAGCTTCTACCAGGTCGGTTAATCCTTCAATGAGAAACGCTCCCTGGTTAGGATTTTCATTTTTGGCAGTGCCCAATTCTCTGTTAATGATTAATTGAATTGCCATGGCTCTGCGTACACTTTCTTCTGTTGGGGTAGTAATCGCTTCATCATAAGCGTTTGTATGAAGGCTGTTGCAATTGTCATAGATAGCATACAAAGCCTGCAGTGTTGTGCGTATATCGTTGAAGTCAATTTCCTGTGCATGTAAGGAGCGGCCGCTGGTTTGAATGTGATATTTTAATTTCTGGCTTCGGTCGTTGCCTTTGTATTTAAGCTTCATTGCTTTGGCCCAGATTTTTCTGGCTACACGTCCAATTACACTATACTCGGGATCCATTCCATTGCTGAAGAAAAAAGAAAGATTGGGTGCAAAATCATCAATGTGCATACCACGGCTTAAATAATATTCTACATAGGTAAAACCATTGGCTAACGTGAATGCTAATTGTGTAATGGGATTGGCGCCGGCTTCAGCAATATGATACCCGCTAATACTAACGCTATAAAAATTCTGAACATTGTTTTTAATAAAATATTCCTGTACATCCCCCATTAATTTTAACGCAAACTCAGTGGAAAAAATACAAGTGTTTTGTGCCTGATCTTCTTTTAAAATATCTGCCTGCACAGTACCTCTAACGGTTGATAATGCAGTGGCTTTTATTTGCTCATAAACATCCGCAGGTAGTACATCGGCGCCACTTAATCCAAGCAATCTTAAACCTAATCCATCATTTCCTTCGGGCAGGCCAATTGTTTGTTCGTTTAAAAAACTGCTTAAATTATTTGCATCTTTTAAAGCCTCCTCCTTGGAGGAGGTATTGGTAGATGCTAACCCAATATATTTGGGTAAATCCAGGATGTTATATTTTGCCTCAATAATTTTATTTACTTCATCCTGTAAATTATTTTCAATAATATATTTTTCGCATTGCTGATCAATGGCGGCATTCATAAAAAAAGCAAGTAGCATAGGCGCCGGCCCATTAATGGTCATGCTCACCGAAGTTTTTGGATTGCATAAATCAAAGCCACTGTATAATTTTTTTGCATCATCAACGGTGGCAATACTTACACCACTGTTGCCAACTTTGCCATAAATATCCGGACGATGATCTGGATCTTCACCATACAACGTAACAGAGTCGAATGCTGTAGATAAACGCTTGGCAGGCTGGCCAATACTTACATAATGAAAACGCCTGTTGGTCCGCTCCGGGCCGCCTTCGCCGGCAAACATCCTGGTAGGATCTTCGCCCTCACGCTTTAATGGAAATACACCTGCTGTGTAGGGGAATTCTCCGGGTACGTTTTCCTGTAGCTGCCATTTTAATAGGTCGCCCCAGTCTTTATATTTAGGCAAATACACTTTTGAAATTACTGTGCCCGAAAGGCTTTTATAAGTTAGCTCCTGTTTAATAATTTTGTTTCTAACATGGAACTCAT
>JANPNY010000502.1:0-3336 GCA_031427745.1 Chitinophagaceae bacterium
AATGCCATCAAATACAGTGATGCACCATCTTCAAGGTGTAGCCCCAATGGCTTTACAGGTGAAGAGGCCTGTGGCTTGAGCCGCTATGCAGGACTAAGCCCTTTGGTGAGCAGTTTTGGTATTTATGGATACGAGCCCGCAGAAGATGTAAATGAATTAACAGCTAAGCAAATAGCTCAAATGCTTTGGTATTTTATCGATGGTAAAAACCGCAGCAAGCAAGAAGCCTCTCTGCTGGACAGACAATATTTTAATGAGTTTAATACCGTATTTGCTGAAGTGGATACTGTGTTTCTTCAAAGCAGAAAAACCGGCAGGTGGTGGATGCAATTGCCCAACGAGAAATTAATCCCCTGCAGTCACCAGGATTATATTACCGCCAGCCGAAACGAAATACCGGAGCGGTGGCTGAGGAGCCAGGAGAGGGAATAGCGGGGATGGTTGATGAATGTTTAATGTGGTTGAATGTTGTTGAAGGTTGTTGAACGTAGTTGAAAGCGGTTGAAGATTGAAACCGATGGTGCTCTATTCACCACTCACCACTCACCATTCACCACTCACCATTCACCATTGACCTCCTCACCACTATTGCACCAACAAAGATGCCTTAGCAATTTGTTCATCGCTACCCATTACAATCAAACTTTCGCCGGTGTTCATTTGATAGTTTGCAGATGGATTAATGTCGTAGTCTTTTTCTGCGTTTTTTATGCCCAGAATGGTGCAGTTGGTTTTATTCCATAAATCAAGTTCGGACAATAAAATATTTCTGTTTGTTATCAATTCTGCAATACGGAATTCGCTGTTGCTCCTTGTACTCATAATGGTAAGCATCTCTACTACATCGGGCTGCAGTACAAGTGTTGCCATATAGGGGCCACCAATTTTATCCGGCATTATTACGTTGCTTGCCCCTGCAATTTTTAATTTACTTCCATAAAACCCACAGAGCTCACTGTAATAACGATCATATACAACCCTTCCAAAAATGTGTAGCCATCAATCAACATATAACCGATGGAACCCACCAACATCAATATGGCCAGTAAAAGCAAAGGCAGCAACAGCCCTTTTATAAGATTTAAATGTTTAAGGAGCAAGATTGGCTTACAATGGGGATGAAATTTATAACTTTAATGCCAAATGAAAAAGCCAAGCGCAATTAGAAGTTTATGGTTAATTCAACCACGTTTAATCTGGGTAAGTTACAACACTTTAAGAAAGCCTAACAACAGTTTTCAACTGATTTTACCAGCAGTGTTGATTTTAATTTTCAGTGCCTGCGGTGTGGCAAAAAAAATCAACCGGCAGGCTGATGCCATTTTACTAAAAGATTCGGTTATCAGCAGCGGACATATCGGGATTAGTATTTACGAACCTGCCACAGAAAAATATTGGTACAATTTGAATGCTACTAAATACTTTACACCAGCCAGTAACACCAAACTTTTTTCATTGTATGCCGGCTTAAAATATTTAGGAGATAGCCTCATTGCAGCAAGGTATTGGACGCATCAAAATAACCTGTTTATTGTACCTGCCGGAGATCCTACTTTTTTACATCCGGATTTTAATAAACAGCCTTTACTGGATTTATTTAATGCAGAAAAAGATACCATTTTTGTCTCTTTAAAAGATACAATACCCCCCTATGGACAAGGCTGGGCATGGGATGATTTTGACCAGGGATATGTTGCAGAAAGAAGTATGCTCCCGGTATTTGGCAACCAGCTTTGGCTAAGCCCAAAACCTCTTTTAATAAAAGGTTTACCAGGCAAAGGGTTGTCGGATACAAAGCATTCTATCGCTGCTCAATCCCTGTACATTCAACCAGCTTATTTTACAGAAGATATTTTGTATCAAAAAAATGCGCCGTATGCAAGAAAGCAACATGAAAACAAATTTTTAGTAGATAGCATTACGGGTTTAACAAAAATTCCTTTTATCAGCAATAATGGAATTACGCAACTCGAGATACTGGGTGACATAACCCACCAAACTTTTAAATCATTTACACGTGACTTAAAGCCGTCCGAAGAATTCAAGGTTTTAAAATCGCAGCCGACAGACTCCATGCTTACACCAATGATGCACAACAGCGATAATTTTTTTGCAGAGCAAACCTTGCTAATGGTCAGCAACGAAAAGTTGGGTTTTATGAATGATGCAGCCATTATTGATACAATTCTGAAAAAAGATTTAGCAGACATTCCCCAAAAGCCAGGCTGGGTAGATGGTAGCGGCCTTAGCAGGTACAATTTATTTACGCCTCAATCATTTATTTACCTGCTCAATAAAATGAAAAACGAGTTTGGACTTGAAAGATTGAAAATAATTTTACCCACCGGCGGCACCGGCACTTTAAAAAATTATTATGTAACTGATAGCAGTTTTATTTATGCAAAAACAGGGTCATTAAGCGGTTGCATTGCATTAAGCGGCTATTTAATTACCCGAAAAAATAAGTTGCTCATTTTCTCTGTTTTGACCAATAATTTTAAAGGCCGTGCTACAGCAGTAAGGCGGGCTGTGGAAAAATTTATAAGTGGAGTTAGGCGGGATTATTAAAGATTGTTGCTGTTAAAAAAAAGAACGATTGAATGCTTTTTTAAATCAATTAAACGCAAAAGCTTCATGTGATCAGATAGTCTCCATTTACTTCTTTGCCTTGATGCAAAGAAGTAACAAGAAAGATCAAGGCTGCATTAAAAAGGCTAAAAATTTAAATGCTTGTCTAAAATGAAATTAGCTCGAGCTGCAGAATATTTCCGTCCATGTGTGCAACTTACGGGCTAAAAGCTAATCCAGTCATTGGCAACACCAATTTCATTTCTTAACGACAATCATTTAAATTTTCTTAACGCCTTTTTTATGAGGCCGACAAAAAGATTGCGGTTAAAGTTCAGCAACCTTTAAAAATAAAATCGAATTCTTTCTATTAGTAAACTCACCCTTTCATTTCTTCCACCCATTTATCCCTGTCATCCGGCGAAAATTTCCATGGGGCAAAATTGTTTTCAATATTGCTGAACATGCCGTTCCATTCCTGTGGCGCATTGCTGTCTTCCATAATCAGTGCCCTGCGCATTTGCAGAATAATATCCAATGGGCTAATGCTTACCGGGCATTCTTCCACACAGGCATTGCAGGTGGTGCAGGCCCGGAGTTCTTCAACCGAAATATAATCGTTGAGCAGTAATTTGCCATCATCTTTAAAGCTGCCGTTGCTGTTAATATTTTTTCCTACTTCCTGCAGCCGATCTCTTGTATCCATCATTATTTTTCTTGGACTCAATAGTTTTCCTGTTTGCGTTGCAGGACAAGCAGCGCTACACC
>JANPNY010000503.1:0-4137 GCA_031427745.1 Chitinophagaceae bacterium
TGGCACTGCCTGATGGGCGAAACTCCATGTAACCGTTGAGTTCGGTGGCATCAATATTGGCGCGCCAGGTTTGACCTTCGCGCGAACCACCCACGATAACGTTGTTGAGTTTGCGACCATCGAAAAGCAGTTCCTTGGCGCGTGCAAGGCACTCGCCGTAGGTGCGTTCGTTCCACTCGGGCGTGCGATATTAAATTTGAGCATGTTTCCTTTTCGTATGAGGAAGGAAAGGAAGTGGTAAGAGACATCAGTTTTGATGCACCTGCAGGATCGGTAACCGCATTGGTAGGCAGCTCCGGGTCAGGCAAAACAACCATTGCCAGCCTTGCCGCCACATTTATTACGCCACAGGCTGGCACCATCACCATTGATGGCATTAATTTAAGTAAAGTAATTTTAAGTGAGTACCGGCAACACCTCGGCGTGGTGCTGCAGGATGATTTTTTATTTGAAGGAACCATCCGGGAAAACATTTTATTTGCCCGTCCGCAAGCAGGAGAGGAACGGCTTGCCAAGGCTGTAGCTGCCGCCTATGTCGATGAATTTACTAACCGTTTTGAAAAGGGTTTAGATACGGTAATTGGCGAAAGAGGCATCAAACTTTCCGGCGGTCAGCGCCAGCGAATTGCCATTGCAAGAGCTATTCTTGCAGATCCTAAAATCATCCTGCTCGATGAAGCTACCTCCAGCCTTGATACAGAAAGTGAGGCATTGATACAGCAAAGTTTGAACGAATTGATGAAAGGCAGAACCACTTTTGTAATTGCACACCGGCTAAGTACCATCCGCAAGGCAGACCAGATATTGGTGATAGAAGCCGGCAGCATTGCAGAAAGAGGCAACCATCAAAACCTGATAGACAAGAAGGGGCGCTACTACGAATTATTTACTTACCAGGCAAGGATATAATAGTTGGGCGCTTGCAATGGCTCAGCTAACTTCACCTTAAATAATAAACGATTAATAAAACCAACAAATATGAAAAAGAACCTATTAATTACTACTGTACTCGCTGTAAGTTTTTTAATGTTACAAGCGCAAACACCCGATAGTTTAAAAAGAAAATATATACTGGACAGTATCAGGGGAGTTGGGCCACAAGCAACAGAGTATTATTCTCCCGAGCCACCCGTTGTTACTCCGGGTGTAAGCATTGGTATGCCACCATCGGATGCCATCGTTTTATTTGATGGCAAAAACCTTGACGAGTGGGTAGATGACAGAGATACCACCCAAGCCGCTAAATGGATAGTTGGCGATGGCGTTTTTACAGTAAATAAAAAGGTAGGTGACATCCGCACCAAACGACGTTTTACAGACTTTCAGTTGCATGTAGAATACAGGATACCAGTTGACATCACCGGCAGCGGACAGGCTCGTGGCAACAGCGGCATTTTTTTAGCAGCGCTTCCATTTGGGGCGGGTGGTTACGAAGTGCAGGTACTGGATAATTATATTAATAAAACTTATGTAAATGGGCAGGTGGGCAGTTTTTACAAACAGTCTGTTCCATTGGCAAATGCTTGTCGCAAGCCGGGAGAATGGCAAACCTTCGATATCATCTGGACGGCACCACGTTTTAGTGACCATGGCATATTGCAATCACTTGCACGGGGTACCGTTTTTCACAATGGAGTGTTGCTGCAAAACAACACCTATTTGTTAGGCGATACGCCTTATATCGGACAACCACAATATCGTGTTCACGGGCCTTCCCCCATTAAATTACAGTCACACGGCGATAAAAGTGAACCCATTAGTTTTCGTAACATCTGGCTAAGGGAGTTATAGAAATAAATAATTGTGGTTCCAAAAAAGCTTGCATAAACTTTTTAAGTTCTTTGTAGTAAAAGCTTCTTATTATTCTCCATCAGAAAATAAGAGCTACGCATCAGCAGAGTCAAGTCCCCCTCTCCTTCGGAGAGGGGCTAGGGGTGAGGTCAGCAGTTGAATTACTACTCAGCTCCGGTTGTGTCACTCACTTGTACGGCAACAATCCTATTCACCCACTAAAACAAGCACCTAATGTTCTCCGCAAGCGTTTGCACATGGATAAGTGACATCTATTTAATATTTTCATACTTTATCAACACATTTGTTTTATGCTTCAACCCATTCTCGATGTATACGGACTTAAAGGAAATGACGCAGAAACAAAACCCTTTGGAACTGGCCTCATCAATCATACATGGATGGTTAGTGCCGGGGAAAAAAATTTTATCCTACAGCGCATCAATCAACAGGTATTTAAAACACCAGCAGATATTGCGGCCAACATCCGGATGATCGGGAATTATTTGAAAGAAAATTTCCCGGGCTATTTATTTGTAACAGCCGAAAAAACATTGCAGCAACAAGACCTCGTTTTTGACGAACAGGAAGGTTATTTCCGCTTGTTTCCTTTTGTAAAAAAATCTCATACTGTTGATGTGGTGAGTACGCCCCTGCAAGCCTTTGAAGCAGCTAAACAATTTGGTCGTTTCACCAAACTGCTTGCTGGTTTCCCGGCAAATGAACTACATATTACACTGCCTGATTTTCATAATCTTCCCCTACGTTACCAGCAGTTTAAAACTGCCCTTGTCAATGGCAATCCAATGCGGATAAAGGAAGCAGCAACAACCATACTTTTTTTACAACAGCATATAAATATTGTAACCACCAGCCAAAGCATACCTAACAATCCTGCTTTCAAAAAAAGGGTTACTCACCACGATACCAAAATCAGCAATGTATTGTTTGATTATAACGAAAAGGGCCTTTGTGTAATCGATCTCGACACGGTAATGCCCGGCTACTTTATCAGCGATGTGGGTGATATGTTGCGGACCTACCTCTCTCCTGTAAGTGAAGAAGAAAGTGATTTTACAAAAATTGAAATAAGAGCCAATTATTTTAAAGCAATTGCCCAAGGTTACCTAAGTGAAATGAAAGAAGAGCTCAGCAGTACAGAAAAAGAGCATTTTATTTATGCAGGCAAATTTATGATCTATATGCAGGCACTCCGCTTTATAACCGACTACATCAACAACGATGTGTACTACGGCTCCAAATACCCGGGGCAAAATTTTATAAGAGCAAAAAACCAGGCAGTGCTGTTAAATAAATTGATGGAGAATGAAGCAGCGCTGATTAACATGATGGGTGTTTTATAAAGCCTGTGAGGTTTTAAAATCTACCTTTTTTCTATTCTAAAAATAGCCCACCCACTTTTAATTATACTGAGGGCAAACTGCAATTTTACTTAGCAAATTCCCCAATATGCCAAAGTATCCCCGATGGGTCGTGCAGGAAACACTCCTTACCCCAATCGTATTTGCAGATGGGCTGTAGTTTTGCAGTTTCATATTTGGCCGGCAGGTTTAAAGCCAACAGCTCTTTCCAGTAACGGTCCACATCATCCACTTCTAAAAAAATCATCGTATTATCTACCCAGTCTTTTACATAAGCATCTTGTAAATAAAATCCCAATGCGCCCGTTTTAAATAACGACATATTGTGAGACAACACAACCTCCTCGAAACCAAGGTCGAGGTAAAAACTTCTTGAAACTGTAAAATTTTTTGCGCCAATAAACGGGCGGATGGAGGTAATATTGTGTTGCATTGATTTTGTAGAATTTGCTTGTAGTGAAGGTATAAAATTACGGGATAAATATACACCGGACAGTTTCTTTTAAACCCGGTAAGCTTGAAAAGTACGATAGGCAAAATGATTGAACTTACCTGCTCTTTATACCTATGCCATGCATGATGGTGGTAAGTCCATAGAGAAATAACCTGTTAACAAGGCTGAGGAGCGATAAGGCTTACCGGCTACTTTATCAGAAAGGGGTGAAGATGAAGTGTAGGATGAGATTCATCAGTACCGATGCGAAATATACTTTATAATACATGTTGCAGGATAATAAGAAGCGATCCTTCGCACTTTTTTGTTAGATCAAAAAATAGGTTAAAACGAAAAACCCGCTACAAGAGCGGGTTTTAACCAATTAAAAGCGGGCTGGACGGGACTCGAACCCGCGACCTCTGCCGTGACAGGGCAGCATTCTAACCAACTGAACTACCAACCCTAGAACTTTTCCCTCCAGCAAAAACTTTGTTTTTTTTCGGGAGTGCAAAGATAGGATTTCAATTT
>JANPNY010000504.1:0-3312 GCA_031427745.1 Chitinophagaceae bacterium
TGCCAAAGAGATTTCATCCCATTAAAAAAGTAAGGGAGTCTCCCACGGCCCTGGTTACTTACTAACGTTTCCTGCCAAACAGCATCTCCTTCAAAAAAATAATCGGGGATAGTTATTCCATTGGCCAGCAACTGACCTTCCTGTCCAAGAAAAAAAGAAAATACCTTCGTTAACCCTTCATTAAAATTGCTGAATTGCTGCATGTGCCTATTTTCATGAATCACCAGGTTGTCGTCCCAACGTAAACTTCCGTTCGAAAAATTATCCTGATCAGGCGTCATATAAAATTCGCTGATAACCGGTGCCAGTCTCACGTACGCATTGGAAACGGTGGTTTGATTAAGCAGTACAATATTCCACTTATGGCTTTTATTGCCAATGCTGTACAACGTAGTAGTGTCGAGCATAGACACAATATTATGAATGCGCCTTGCCTGGCTATCGTTGCCATTGGTGAAAATTACTTTTGCGTTAGCATCATCAACTTGTTTCCAATTTAATGAAGCCGGATGTCCGCCAAGATTTTGTGCATGGCTAAAAGTTGAAAGTAGTAAAAGAAAAAAGATAAGTTTACAGGTGGGTAATTGCATGAGCTAAAGTTACGTATTCATGTTTCAATATCGTTTTCTAAGGAGGGTAGAAAATTAATCTAAAGGATTATTTTTTTTCGATTAAATATTCCACTGCCAATGAATATCCCTTTAACCCAAGGCCACTGATTACACCGGCACTTTTAGCGCTTACATGGGATAGTTTCCTGAAATCTTCCCGGCCAAAAATATTGGAGATATGAACCTCCACTACCGGGGTGGTAATGGCTGCAATGGCATCGCCTAAGGCAACAGAAGTATGTGTGTATCCGCCCGGATTAAGTACAATACCATCAAAGCTAAAACCAACTCTTTGTATTTCATTTATCAACTCACCTTCTACATTGGTTTGATAATAATGAAACGAAATTGTTGGAAATTCATTTTTCAATGTTTCAAAAAAAGCATCGAATGTTTGGTGGCCGTAAATAGTAGTTTCTCTTTTACCTAGCAGGTTAAGATTAGGTCCGTTAATGATAGCTATCTGCATACAAAAATTTTATGGTTGTGTAAAATTGCAAATTACATTGTAGCCAAGCGGCTTGTAATATTCCGTAAAAATTGTGGTGATGTGCTCTCTTGCTTTTGTATGATAACCTGCATTGTTGCTGAGTTGTTCATTGGTAAACACATACATCTGCTGCATCATTAACTGTTTGATGATAATGGTTGCTTTTACTTCTGTAGTGCCGTTTTTCTTACCCAAAAAATACATGGCTCCGCAAAGCAACAGTAGCAAGACAATGATGATGGTTGTTGATTTCATGTAGTAAATATATTGAGATAGCTATAAATACAAATAGCTAAATATAAACTCATTTAACTTACTGCATCATAGCAATAAAATCGTCGAACAAATAGCGACTGTCATGCGGACCTGGTGTAGCTTCGGGATGGTATTGTACTGAAAAGGCGGG
The DNA here is from genome assembly GCA_031427745.1 of Chitinophagaceae bacterium. Taxonomy (GTDB): domain Bacteria; phylum Bacteroidota; class Bacteroidia; order Chitinophagales; family Chitinophagaceae; genus Ferruginibacter. The sequence goes on from JANPNY010000504.1 coordinate 1,508, forward strand.
TTTGTTTTTAATGCGAATTCCTTCGATGGAATTATCATTCAAATTTACATGCGTTATCTCCACAGTTTCCGAAGCCTGTATGGCATCCGAGCTAACACCAAAGCCATGATTTTGTGTGGTGATTTCACTCTTACCCGTCTGTAAATTTTTTACAGGATGATTTAATCCTCTATGGCCGTGGTGCATTTTAAAAGTGGGAATATTATTGGCCAAGGCCAGCAACTGGTGCCCAAGGCAAATTCCGAAGAGTGGTTTATTTGCAGCCAGTATTTGTTGAACGGTTTTTACTGCATATTCCATCGGGGCAGGATCTCCCGGGCCATTACTTATAAAATACCCGGTAGGATTGAAAGAAGCCAGTTCCTCAAAACTTGTTTTGGCATTATGCACTTTTACATATGCACCTCTTTCTACCAAACAAGTAAGAATATTCTTTTTGATACCAAAGTCCAAAACAGCCACCCGTATGGCGCTATCAGGATTGCCTAACAAATAGGATGCTGTAGTAGAAACTGTTGAGGCAAGCTCAAGCCCATCCATCGATGGAACCGCATCCAATAGTTTTCTTAGTTCGGTAATGTCTGTCTCCTCTGAGGATATAATGCAATTCATAGCACCTTGCTTACGTATGTGTGCAACTAATGCCCTCGTATCTACTCCATCAATAGCAACCACATGCTGGTCCAGGAAATAAGCCTGTAAATTACCCCCTGCGGATAGCCGGGAGAATTGCTCCTCCAGGTTTCTCCCAATAACTGCCTTTACTTTTACACCATCACTTTCAACATCTTCGTCTTTTACGCCATAATTACCAATATGCACATTGTTCATAATTAACACCTGTCCATAATAACTTGGATCTGTAAATACTTCCTGGTAGCCGGTCATGCCAGTATTAAAACAGATTTCTCCTGTAGCAGTTCCTATCTTGCCAAAAGATTTTCCGTACAATAACGTACCATCCTGTAATAATAAAATGGCGGTTTTTTGGGGTGTACTATCGGGCATTATTTGTATGTTTTTTTACAAAGAAAATGAATAGACAATTGTTTTAAGAAATATTTTTTTCACATATGCGCTTAACAGTTTAAAATGTAAGCAATCCATACACATAAGTGCAAAAAAAACTCCGATAAAAATATCGGAGTTTATATGATTTGGATTTATACCCGGTATAACCGGATTTATGCTTCTGTTTTTTCTTCAGTACCTGCTGCAGCATCATCTGCCTTTGCTTCTGCTGCTGGAGCTTCTGCAACTGCTTCATCGACTTTCTTTTTGCCACCACTTCTTCTTGTCTTTTTAGCTGGTTCAGCCCCGGCAACTTTCGCAATTCCTTTACCGTAAATTTCATTAAAGTCAACCAGTTCAATCATTGCTATTTCAGCTGCATCACCCGTTCTTTTACCAAGCTTGATAATTCTTGTATAACCACCCGGACGGCCCAATACTTTTGGAGCAACAACTGTAAATAATTCCTTTACAGCAGCCTTGTCATTAAGATAGCTAAACACAATACGGTGATTGTGCATGATCATCTCTTTGGTAGCAGTATTTTTTGTTTTGGTAATTAATGGCTCAATGTAAGTACGCAAAGCCTTTGCCTTAGCCAACGTTGTTGTAATTCTTTTGTAAGTTATCAACTGACAACCCAGATTCATCAGCAATGCTTTTCTGTGAGAAGCCGTTCTGCTGAGGTTATTGTTTTTATCTCCGTGACGCATGACATTGTTGTTTTAATTTTCACCTACACCGTGTCAGGATTTGTAAGCTACTTTGTTATAAAATCTCCGGTTCCCATTATT
>JANPNY010000505.1:0-4957 GCA_031427745.1 Chitinophagaceae bacterium
GGCACATGAAATAAAGACACCGCTTACTTTGATAAAAGCACCATTGGAGAAGATTGTAAAACAAGCTGGCGACAATGTTGACATTGGGCAGAACCTGAAAATAATGGCACGTAATACTGACAGACTAATTGATTTAACGAACCAGTTATTAGATTTCCGGAAAATTGAAACCAACAGTTTTCAATTAAATTTCACTAAAACCAATATTACCGAATTGCTGCTTGAGCGGTACAGCAGTTTTAAAAATATTGCCGAGCAAAAAAATATTGACCTTACCATAGAATTACTTGCTCCCCTGTTGTATGCAGATGTCGATGTAGATGCCCTACACAAAATTCTGAATAACCTGTTTACGAATGCACTGATGTACGGCAAAAATAAAGTAGATGTTCAACTGTTTTTGAAAGATGAAAACAGTAATTTTTTTTATATCTCTTTCAGCAACGACGGACATTTGATTCCTGTGGAAATGACGCAGAAAATTTTTGAACCTTTTTACCGCCTGAAAGAAACACAACATAAACAAGGCAATGGTATTGGACTGGCCCTTTCAAAATCATTGGCCGCTCTGCACCACGGTGAACTATATTTGATGGAACCCAATAATAAAATGAATATTTTTATCGTAGGCCTGCCAATAAATCAAAACATAATAGCTGAATAAAGTATAAAAATTTTTACCCAATGTTTGTAAGCCTGTTTAAAAAAGAGCACAGAAAAAAATAGCACGATGAAACCAGTAATTCTTTTAGTTGATGATAATGAAGAAATTATTGAATTTCTTACAACCGAACTTGGCGAAAAATACCATGTATTAAAAGCCTATAATGGCAGGGAAGCCCTCGACGTACTTGCGGCTGAAACAGTACAACTGGTGATAAGCGATGTAATGATGCCTGTGATGGATGGCTTTGAATTATGCAGATTTATTAAAACTGATTTGCACAACAGCCATATCCCCATTATATTACTGACTGCAAAAAACACGTTGCCATCAAAAATTGAAGGTTTGGAACTGGGTGCAGATGCTTACATTGATAAACCCTTTTCTCCCGAACATTTGCAGGTGCAGATTGCCAACTTATTAATCAACCGCAATAAAATAAAAGAATATTTTGCCAGCTCACCATTGGTGCATATTAAATCAATGGCTTATTCAAAAGCTGATGAACAATTTTTGGAAGAGCTGAATGAAGTTGTAAATAAACACCTGGAAGATGAAGGGCTGGATGTGGAGCATGTGGCCAAATATATGAACATGAGCCGACCTACTTTGTACAGAAAAATAAAGGCCATTTCTAACCTTACACCCAATGAATTAATTAATGTGGCACGGTTAAAAAAAGCAGCGCTTTTATTAGCAGAAGGCGTTTATAATATCAACGAAATTGTAACCATGACGGGTTATACTTCCGCCACTCATTTTGGCCGTAATTTTCAACGACAATTTGGTATGACCGCAACTGAATATTTCAAAGAAAAAAAAGGATAGCTGTGGATAGACTATATGGAGGAGTATCAGGCAAAGCAGTTAGTATTTGTATATCAAAACTAATGAAACTGCCAGATAAACCTTTGATTGTAAAAATGTGTTACCCTGCACATTGAAACTGCACATCAAACTACACCTGATTGCTTTTACTTTTTTCTCTTCTTTGTGCGTTAGTAAAACTTTACTTCTTTTATAACTCAACGCAATTCAATAATAAAGAGCGGCATTTTAGATTGCACCCTCAGCATAGGGGTGCATTTATAATTGTCGCAGCGGATTAAAGGGTTGCCAACCTTCATAAAGAAATTTACAAGTTAAAAAGAACTTTTAAAAGGTTGGCAACCCTTGCGGCATTTTTAAATGCACCCTCAGCATAATACCTACCTAACAAAAAAAATCAATCCATTACCTTTGGCAAAATTTTAAAGAGCGATGTTACAGATTAGTTTTATCAGGCAAAATATTGATTTTGTAAAAGAAAGAATTCAACACAAAAACTTTAAAGACGTTAGCATTGTAAACAGCATCGTTGCACTGGATGAACAGGTGCGAAAGCTAAAAGTGGAAAGTGAAACCCTGCAGGCCAGCATGAATACCGCCAGTAAAGAAATTGGCATGCTGATGGGCAAAGGTGAAAAAGCATTGGCCGAAGAAAAAAAAGAGGAAGTAAGTAAAAACAAATCTGCCTTACAGCAATTAAATGATCAACTGAGTTTGGCAGACAAACAACTGCAGGATGAATTGATAAAACTGCCCAACCTGCCCCATAGCAGTGTCCCCAAAGGAAAAACACCGGAAGAAAATGAAGTGGTAAGAACGGGTGGTAACAAACCGGTTTTGCCGGACACTGCAGTACCACATTGGGAACTGATAAAAAAATACGACCTCGTTGATTTTGAAACCGGTGCCAAAATAACCGGCAGCGGCTTTCCTTTGTATAAAGGTAAGGGTGCCAAATTGCAACGATCATTGATACAATACTTTTTAGATTACAATACAGCAGCCGGATACACCGAATATTTACCTCCGTTAATGGTGAACGAAGCAAGCGCTTTCGCTACCGGGCAACTGCCCGATAAAGAAGGCCAGATGTATCATGCCACTGCCGATAATTTTTACCTGATACCCACAGCAGAAGTGCCTGTAACCAATATTTACCGGGATGAAATTGTAAAAGAAACTGAGCTGCCCATAAAGATGACGGCTTACACGCCCTGCTTTAGAAGAGAGGCCGGCAGTTTTGGTGCTGATGTACGTGGACTAAACCGGGTACACCAGTTTGATAAAGTAGAAATCATTCAATTGGTGCATCCGGAAAAAAGTTACGAGGTATTGGAAGAAATGGTACAGCATGTAGAACAGTTGCTGCAAAACCTGCAACTGCCTTACCGCCTGTTGCGTTTATGTGGCGGCGATATGAGTTTTGCAAGCGCCATCACCTACGATTTTGAAGTGTACAGTGCTGCCCAACAAAAATGGCTGGAAGTAAGTTCTGTCAGCAATTTTGAAAGCTTTCAAAGCAATCGATTAAAGGCCCGCTTTAAAGATGCCAATGGCAAAACACAATTAGTGCATACGCTCAATGGCTCCTCTTTAGCATTGCCGAGAATAGTGGCATGCCTGCTGGAAAATAATCAGACGGAGCAGGGGATTTTGTTACCGGACGTTTTGCATGCATATTTTGGAAAAAACAGTATCGGAGATTAGTGATCTCTCTTTACATTCACTATTCACCATTCACTATTCACCATTGACTATTCACCATTCACTATTCACCATTGACTATTCACCATTCACCATTCACCATTCACCATTCACTATTCACTATTCACCATTCACCATTCACCATTCACCCCTCACCATTCACCCCTCACCAAATGCCCCAACAATCGTTCTCTTTCTCAGCTCAAACATGGCGGCGGCTAAAAAAAAATAAAGCTGCGTTGCTTGGTTTGGGAATAATTGTGTTGGCAATTTTTGTTGCGTTATTTGGTTATGTGATTGCCCCTGATAATTCTCCGAATGCAGATTTGCAAACGGTGGAGATCCAGGCAAAAAAGCCTGGCTACAGCCAATTGTTTTTAAAAATTCCTGATAAAAAAAACAAGGGCTCCCTGCTGGATGCATTGCTGTATGGCAAACCAAGCCAGTACAGATTTGTACCCATCAGCGGTTATACAATAAACGGCGATACTTTACTTGCAAACAAGTACATTGATGAAACCACTTTTGAAATACAACGTTATTCAATCAGCGAGCTAACCGGGAAGCAACCGACGCTTTTACTAACGGATAATATTGTTACAAAAAAATACTGGCTGGGTAGTGATAAATTTGGTAGGGATATTTTAAGCAGACTGATTATTGGTACAAGGGTTAGTTTGGCTGTTGGCTTAATTGCAGTTATTATTTCATTAACGCTCGGTATTGTATTAGGCGCATTAGCCGGTTACTACCGTGGGCGCACAGATGCTGTTATAATGTGGTTGGTAAATGTAACCTGGAGTATCCCTACTTTGCTGTTGGTTTTTGCCATTACTATGGCATTGGGTAAGGGATTCTGGCAAATATTTATTGCAGTGGGGCTTACCATGTGGGTAAGTGTGGCAAGGCTGATAAGAGGACAGGTACTTGCTATAAAAGAATTAGAATACATACAGGCAGCAAGGGCATTGGGGCTGGGTGATGCAAGAATTATTTTTGGCCATATACTTCCAAATATTTTAGGACCGGTAATGGTTATTGCTGCCAGCAATTTTGCAACAGCCATCATTATAGAAGCAGGGTTAAGTTTTTTAGGCATTGGTGTACAACCGCCACAGCCCAGCTGGGGCTTAATGATAAAAGAAAATTATAACTTCATTATTACCCACAACCCAATGCTTGCATTGGTTCCGGGCTTTGCCATTATGTTGCTGGTGCTTGCCTTTAATTTATTGGGTAATGGATTGAGAGATGCGGTAGATGTGAGGTAAATGCCACTCCGATGGTTAATCCAACGGTGCTACTTGTACGTTTCTGTTAAACCCTTCTTCTAAGGAAATAAACGTTTCTGTGCGTTCAATCCCCTTAATTTTTTGTAACTCATCGTGCAATACAAAGCGCAGCTGGGAAATATCCTTGCAAACAATTTCTACAAACATGCTGTAATTACCGGTAATATAATTGAGGCGTACTATTTCGGGAATCTTCATTAATTCTGTGGCAACTGCATCATACAAAGAACTTTTTTCTAAATAAATTCCCACAAAAGCGGTGATATCATAACCAAGTTGTTTTAAATCTACATTTAACCGGGTGCCTTTTACAATATTAAACTCCTGCAATTTTTTAATGCGTACGTGGATGGTTCCACCACTCACAAAAAGCTTTTTGCCCAGCTCCGCATAAGACACTTCTGCGGTCTCCATCATTTCATGAATAATCTGCAGGTCTAATTTGTCGAGATTCAATTTCGCAGCCATA
>JANPNY010000506.1:0-1885 GCA_031427745.1 Chitinophagaceae bacterium
ACATCAGAAAAACCTTTGTTCAACAGCCGCTGCTGAAAAGCCTGCTGCACTACGTATTCACCATGTACTAAAAACAGGCGTTCTACTTTTTTAGGATCCTGGCATGCAAGAAACTGGCAAAGGTCTTCGTAATCTCCATGAGCACTCATGCTTCTGATGGCAGCAATTTCAGCATTCACTTCATGAACTACACCGAAGAGTTTTATTTCTTTAACTCCATTTAAAAGTTTGCCTCCCACACTCCGTGGCTCGCAATAGCCGCTGAACAAAATGGTATTGCGGCTGCTCTCAATATTATTGCTGATGTGGTGTTTTACCCGGCCTGCATCTGCCATACCACTTGCAGAAATAATCACTAACGGCCCGTTTCTGAAGTTGAGCATTTTAGACTCCTCTACCGATTTTACCAATTTTAATCCCTTAAAACCAAATGGATCTTCATCTACTTTTAAAATTTTTTGTATGGTATTATTGAAATAGGTTGGATAATTTTTTACAAGCTGCGTTGCTTCTACACTCAGGGGCGAATCAACAAAATAATCGAGGTCCGGCAATCTCCGTTCCAGTTCCAATTGATTAAGTGCATATAAAATTTCTTGTGTACGCCCGACGCTAAAAGCGGGTATTATCAGTTTGCCTTTTTTTTGCAGACAGGCCTTTTCTATCCAACGCAGCAACAAATCGGGTGTTGTAACATTTAAATCATGGAGACTATTACCATAGGTAGATTCCAATAAAATAAAATCTGCCTGCGAAAATACTTCCGGCGACCTTAAAATAGCGTCCCGGTACCTGCCAACATCGCCACTAAAAGTCAGACGTTTCACAACCCCGTTTTCCTTAATTTTTAAATGCACAGCAGCGCTGCCAATTATATGGCCGGCATCGGTGTACATCAAATCTATATTTTCATCAATGCTATGCCAAATGCCATATTCCACCTCTACAAAATTTCTCATTGCATTGATGGCATCCTGCGTTTCGTACAACGGTCGCAGGTAAGGCAACCCCTGTAATGCCCGTTGCTTGTTTTCATATTTAACATCATTTTCCTGTATGCCGGCAGAGTCTTCCAACAGCACAGCCGTTAAGGCTTTGGTGGCTGGCGTACAAAAAATTTTGCCCTCAAAACCATCTTTTACCAACTTGGGAATAAGCCCGCTGTGGTCAATATGGGCATGCGATAAAATGAGGAAATCAACCTCGGCAGGATTAAAACCCCATACCCTGTTTATGGCATCCGTATCTTTTCCCATGCCCTGGAACATGCCGCAATCGAGTAAATATTTTTTGCCGTTGGTAAGTGTAAGTAAGTGTTTGGATCCGGTAACTGTACGTGCTGCTCCGTGGAAAGCAATTTTCATTGTTTGTATATTTTATGTTTCAAGTTAAGCAGAAATTATCCTAACTAAATAGGATTTTTAATCAGCAGGGACAGGTAGAAAGTTCAATCAAATAATCAATAAAGAATAAGGATAAGGAAAAGTGCAGGCAAGCATTTAAATAAATATTTAGAATAACTAATTTATACCACAAAACCTTGCTAAGCTTTGATAGTCCCTATTTACTTCTTTGTCTTCAATACAAAGAAGTAACAAGAAAAATCAAGGCTTCATAAAAAAGACTAAAAATTTGAATGTATGGCTAAAATGAAATTAGCTCAATCTTCAGAATATGCCCCGACTTTTGAACAACTTACAGGCATTTTGCTTAGCCAAGCATCTGTAACTTCAATTTCATTTCTTAACGCCACACATTCAAATTTTCTTAACGTCTTTTTTATGAGGCCGGCAAAAGGATTGCGGTTAAAGTTTATTAACCTATGATTTTAAATAATGGGGACAAAGATACTTGCCTTATCCATTAACCGAACGTTAAAAGGTTT
>JANPNY010000507.1:0-2180 GCA_031427745.1 Chitinophagaceae bacterium
CAACTACACAAGTTGGCTAGAACAAAAACAAGAACGACTCGGTCGTGAAGAAAAATCCAATGAAGCACGAAGGCGCACATTGCAACGCGAACTTGAATGGGTAGAAGTGTAAACTATCGCATTAATGGATTCCAAGACAATCCTGCAATTAAAGTAAATAATAGTTACACATTTTTAAACCCTAAAATGGGTATTACCTATAGCAATAAAAACTGGCAGGCTTACTTTTCCTATGCAATTGCAAACAAAGAGCCTAACAGGGATGATTTTGAAGCAGGCATTACCCAACAGCCTTTAGCAGAAAAATTAAATGATTTTGAACTGGGACTGGAAAAAAAATTCAGTAAGTTTTCGTTTGGGGCCAACTTATATTACATGTTGTACAAAAATCAATTGGTACTAACCGGAAAAATAAATGATGTAGGCGCTTATACCCGTACCAATATTCCCAATAGCTACAGGCTGGGCCTTGAGCTGCAAGGGAAAGCTATTGTTTCAAAGTACATCAACATCAGTGCTAACATAGCTTTCAGCGAGAATAAAGTAAAAAATTATGCAGAGTATATCGATGATTACGATAATGGCGGGCAGGTAATAAATCATTATAAAAAAACTGCCATCAGTTTTTCGCCAGCAGTTGTGGCAGGTAGTACAATAGATATTGTTCCATTTAAAAACAGTGAGATTAGCTTACTTAGCAAGTATGTAAGCAGCCAGTACCTTGATAATACTGCAAAAAACTCAAGGAAATTAAATGGCTATTTCGTGCAGGATGTCCGGTTGAGTTATACCGTAAAAAATAATTTTTCAAAAGCCCTTAATGTTATTTTGCAACTCAATAATGTATTAAACAAAAAGTACGAACCCAATGGCTACACTTATAGTTACATTTACGGAGGGCTGGTAACAGAAAACTACTATTTCCCTATGGCGAGGTTCAACTGGATGCTCGGCGTAAATCTTCGATTTTAAATGATCATCATACTATTAAAAAACGGGTGTAATCACCCGTTTTTTAATTAAACCAATATTTGTTGAATCGCTCTACATTTGCTGATAATAAAATCAGATAGTCATGAGTAAAAAAATTGCCATCATTGGCGGAGGTAACCTGGGCACAGCCATCGCAGAAGGATTGATAAAAAGCAAATTCTGCAAACCAGCCGATATTACTATCACTAAAAGAAATATTACAACCCTTGACCATTTGGTGAAAAAGGGAGTAATAGTAACATCAGATAATAATGCAGCTATCCGAAGCAGCGAACTGGTGATTATGGCTATTAAACCATTCCAGGTGAGTGAAGTGCTGAACAGTATAAAAAAGGATTTAACGGCAAAGCATATATTGGCATCGGTAGTAACAGGTGTTTTAATAAACGATATTGCTGAGATTATTAAAAAGAAAATTCCTGTTTGCAGGGCCATGCCCAATACGGCCATTGCCATACAAGAAAGCATGACCTGTTTAAGTTTTAGCAATACAAATGCTGAGCAAATTACTTTTGTAAAAGGGTTGTTTGAAACATTGGGAAGAGTTGCAATAATAGATGAAAAGCTGATGGATGCCGCCACCGTATTGGGAGCATGCGGCACAGCTTATGCCATGCGTTACATCCGGGCAAACATACAGGGTGGAATAGAAATTGGGTTTGATGCAGCCACGGCAACTTTGATAGCAGCACAAACTGTAAATGGTGCTGCAGAGCTTTTACTGCAGAAAGGCACCCATCCTGAGCAGGAAATAGATAAGGTAACCACTCCAAAAGGTTGCACTATTGCGGGGTTGAACGAAATGGAACACCAGGGCTTTAGCTCATCTTTAATAAAAGGGATTGCTACCAGCTACAATAAAATTGTAAAAGGATAAAGTGAATATCTCCTGCGGCTGGCAGCCTTCGTTATTTCGCTAATTGCAAAGTGTTAGCAACAAATAATTTTAGCTGAATAATGTTAGAATGTCTACAACTACAGACGAGTTAATCATCAGGATCGACTTTTTTTTGTTTTTGTAAGGATAAAAGGAATAAATTTAGCATAAGAATTTACTTTCCGAATTTGTTTTTTAATTTGGTAATGTTCCAATCATCCTCCTGCAACATCAGCCATTTACAAAAATTCAGCGGATATTTTTTTACTATAAAAACACTCAGATGAAGAAACAACTACTTACTTTATTG
>JANPNY010000508.1:0-4039 GCA_031427745.1 Chitinophagaceae bacterium
AATTAAATAACTGTAGGAATAATTTTTGTAAGGCAGCCTGTATTTTTCCAGCGGCCATTCACTCCAGCTATTAATACCACCTACACCCATTTGCTGCAAATCTATATCCACATGTATGTTTTTATCTGGCTCCAATTCGCCACTGTGTTCCTGCTTTTTTTGTGTGCCTGCATATAACTGGGCCGGTGCATAAGGCAATACATTTACATTTAGTAAGGTATCTGTAGCTGCTACCATAAAGCCACTGCCATCTTTACGGGTTATTTTTGCCCAGCGTATATCGGTTTTATTGCCGCTCTCCTGTGGACGTACATAAGGGTAATACTGATCTTTGATGGCGCCTTTATATTCACCTACAAAGGCAGCTGTTTTTCTGTCAAAATAATTTTCAATCGGGCCACGGCCGTACCATTGAACATTGATAAAATCTATTGGTAATTTAAGGTGGTTACCAAATTTAAACATCATGCCATGCTTTCCTTTTATTGCCTTAAATGTATTGGAAACTTTAATGGCACCCTGCCCGTCAAATGCAAATTCCTGCGTTAACGATGCGTCATTATCTAATAGCGATTTTTCTATTGTAACTGTAAGCCATCCTACTTCATTTTGAGGAGCAGCCTGCATGGTTTTGAAACTGGCTTTTGACCCGGCGTTTTTCCATTCTTCCAATTTATACTGCAGCGATGCACCAAAATCATTGTCGTTAGGAGGACGCCAGAAATTTATTTGCGGTCCAAAATTAAACACTTCTTTGTTTCCCACTTTGTAGGCAATTAAATTCCCCGACTTATCAAACATGGCTTCAAAATTTTTATTCTTTAATTGAATGGAACCATCTGCTACATTTACCTGGTTAATTTTTTGTGCAGAAGGGTTATAAACAAAGTTGATTCTGTCGGTCAGTTTAAATTCATCCCAGGCCAGTGCTGTGTTGGCTTTTAGCAAGCCTTCCTCATTTTTAGTAAAGGCAGTTACTCTTAAATAATATTCATCGTTATCTGCTGGCAACTGATAAGGTATTTGAATAGTACTTGTTCCTCCTGCAGCAATGTTTATTGTTGCAATAGAATCAGTTGCTATTACTTTTCCCTGTTTTAGTAACTGCCACCTGTAATAAAAATTATCAAGCGATTTAAAGAAATAGCTATTCTTTATTTCAAGTGTTTTTTTATCATCCCCCAGCTTCATTTTTATATATTGGTAAACTTTACGCACCTCGTAAGCATGAGGATTCCATTCCCGTACCGGGTTTACCAGTCCGTTGCACATAAAGTTATTGTCGCTCGGTGTTCCAGCCGGGCCCCAATCGCCACCGTAGCCCCAAACTTTTTTACCATTCTTTTCAAGATACATTCCCTGGTCTACCCAATCCCAGATAAAGCCTCCCTGTAAAGAAGGGTAGCTTTCAATTATATCCCAATAGTCTTTAAAATTACCATCGGTATTCCCCATAGCATGGGCATATTCGCACATGATTAAAGGCTTGGTTGGGTTTGATTTTGCATACTTTACCAGGTCGTCAGGAGATGGATACATCGGGCAGTATACATCGCTGTTCCATTCAAGCTCAGCTCTTTCGTAATGTATAGGTCTTGATGGATCCATTCCTTTTATTAAATGATACCCTTCGTAAAAATTATTGCCGTTGCCTGCCTCATTGCCCATGCTCCACATGATGATGCAGGGATTGTTTTTGTCTCTTAATACCATCCGCTTCATGCGAATTAAATGAGCCTGCTCCCACACCGGGTCATTGGCTAATGTTTTATCCACATCATACCCCATACCATGCGATTCAATATTGGCTTCGTCAACCATATATAAGCCATACTGATTACAGAGATCATACCAGTAAGCATCATCAGGATAATGGCTGTTGCGGACTGCATTGATGTTAAGCTTTTTCATTTCTGTAACATCCTGCAACATTCTTTCGTGGCTTAACACCTGGTTGGTAAACGGATCAGTTTCGTGCCTGTTTACCCCCTTTATGTAAATGGCTTTACCATTAACCATCAACTGTCCATTTTTAATTTCCACATTTCTAAATCCTATCTGCTTATTGATAACTTCAACTACTGCATTACGCTCATCCAGCAGCTTTATTTGCAAGCTGTATAAAAAAGGTGTTTCTGCTGTCCATGCCTTAGCTCCGCTAAAAATGTTTTCAAAATGCAATTCTGTTTTACTTCCATTAATTCTTTTTAACCCGATTGTTTTTTGCACTGTATCTATAAAAACGGTGCCGTTATCATCCGTTAATTTAATTTGAACAGCATAATTGTTGTGAGCGGCAGCGCTTTCGTTCCATGCCTGTACTTCCACCTGCAGGTTACCATCTTTAAAATTATTGGTGAGAGATGGTTTTGCAAAAAAGTCGTACAAATGCACCAGTGGCCTTGCATACAAATAGCAATCACGGGTAATACCACTCAGGCGCCACATATCCTGGCATTCAAGGTAGCTGCCATCCGTCCAGCGACGCACTTCAAGGGCAATCAAATTATTTCCTTGTGTTACATAATTGGTTAAGTCAAACTCGCTTTCCAGTTTACTGTCTTTACCCAGTCCAACTTCCTTTCCATTTACATATAAGCGGAATGCCGATTTTACTGCACCCAAATGCAGGAACACCTTCATACCCTGCCATTGCACCGGCAATACAAAACTTTTGCGATAGCCTGCAGTTGGCTGGTCGATACTATCGGGGATATCCGGAGGATTAGGATGTTTAGGAGAAAACTCATAGGGTATATTGGTATAGATCGGAATGCCGAATCCCCTGAATTCCCAGTTAGCCGGCACCGGAAATTCGCCCCAACCAGTGGCGTTGTATTGCAAAGAATAAAAATCTTTTGGCAACAACGAAGGGCTTTTTACCCATAAAAATTTCCACATTCCATTGATGGATAAATAACGGGAAGATTTAGCTGTATCTCCTTTAGCGGCCAGCGCCTCATTTTCGTAAGGAAAGTAATTGGTACGCATGGGCAACCTGTTGATTTCCTGTACAGCAGGATTCTCAAATAATGGATCCAACTGTACCTGTGCAGCAACAGATACTGAGATACAAACTGCTACAAAAGCAAGCAAAATTTTTTTCATATAGAAACTGTAATTGTTAGTGGAAAGCAATGGCGCTTTATTTAAAAATGAAAATAAACATTTAGTTATTATTAACTAAAATTAAGTGGTACTATTATTTTGTTTGATAAAAATAATTAGTGGATTTTTACCACAGAAGTGTAAATGTCCATTGGTATTAAAACAGTTTTTTCAAATCTCCGGCGCCGCATTTTGCAACGTTCACACCTGCTAATTGGTTAAAGTATAAATTGCTTTTGGAGTTTATTGTAATTGATTCGACTACGTTAAAATAAATTATTGCTACTGTCAAAAAAATTGGCCATCAGTAAAAAATGTTGCAACTTGTTTAAAGGATGAAACACATTATTGCCCTTAGTAAGGATAAAAATCTAAAAAAAATTATTGAACTGCAGGAGCCATACGTGCTAAAAAAAAGAAAACCGGTATGGCTTCATTTGTGTGCCTCCATAATGAGCCAGCAACTGAATACCAAAGTAGCAGAAGTGATTTATAAAAGATTTTTAAACCTTTATCCCAACACAAAACCAACATTACAGCTGGTTATAGATACCCCTTTTGAAACCCTTCGTAGCGTTGGTCTCAGCAATGCAAAAACCAACTATGTAAAAAATGTATGTACGTTTTTTATAGATGAAAAAATTACGGATGCCCGGCTTGATAAAATGAGCAATGATGAATTAATCAGCTATTTATCGCAAATAAAAGGAGTGGGCCAATGGACGGTTGAAATGATACTGATGTTTACCCTTGGCAGGGAAGATATTTTTGCACTGGATGATTTGGGTATACAACAGAGCATGGCTAAATTGTACAATTTAGATATATCCAACAAAAAAATGCTTAAAGAAAAGATGCTGTACCATTCCGCCAAATGGAGCCCCTACAGAACATATGCCTGCAGGTATTTATGGGGATGGAAGGATGCCCC
>JANPNY010000509.1:0-3684 GCA_031427745.1 Chitinophagaceae bacterium
CTTCGGGGTCTGTAATGCGAATTTTAGCCCACTGGTTAAAAACACCTTCTAATTGAATACTCAAATTGTTTGTAATTCCCATTAGTTTATGAGCTTCTTCTAAACGTTCCTTTGCATTGGCTGTATGCCTTATTTTAAAGGCATTGCTATGGTTTCGAAGGGCTGCATTTAAAGTATTGTTGCAGACAATCCGAACGGGAGTAAATGCTGCGGTAATACTGCCGCCACCATCATGGTAAGTAGTTAAAAACAAATACTGATCAATCAGATCATCATTACCCACTTTAATATAATTGGGCAACTTAGCAGTAATGAAAATTCTTTCTCCTTTTCCTAATGCCCCTGCGGTTTCGTATTGTATGCCATCGCCACCAACAATGGCATCAAAGAAACTGAACGCATCAATATTTTGTACCACTTCATAATCTTTGCCTACTACACCTAAAACAGTTTCATTGTCGGTGCGGATAGTTGCAAAATAATTGGGTACTTCTACTTCGGAAATTTTGATTTCTATATCCTCATTGGCTGCTTCGTTTTCATTAGCAAACGTAAACAGTTTTCTTTTGGCTACGGTATAATCCAGCCCTGCAAATTTTAATGCTTCTGCGCTGGTGGGATAGCCTTCTACTATTTGGCCCAGGCCATGCCAGGCTTTTTCTTTTACCGAAAAGAAACTGTGTTTGCCTGTTTGCTCGTTGAAATTTAAATTATGCGCCATGATTATTGATTTTAAATTTTGAAAATAATTTTTAAAAAAGGGGCATCAGCATTTTACCCTGCCCGTTTGCTTTAGTGCTAAAACGGTAAGTCTTCTGCAGGTTCTAAAACTGCTTCGGCATTTGTTTTAACTGCTGTTTCATTTTTTACACCTGCACTTCCATGTAATTTGATTGTGTTTACATGAAAGGTTAATGTGGCTTTTGCTTCACCATCTTTGCTGGTGTAGCCGTTTACACCAATTCTGCCTTGTAACTCTACTAAAGTTCCTTTTGTGAGATAAGGTGCAATGCCGGGATTAACCCAATAATCGCATTGTGCATAGGTTACAATTTTCGTCGTTTCCGCACTGCCTTTTGCTTTGTAGCTGTCGTTAATGGCTACATTGAAGTTTACCACCTGTTTGTCATTTTTCAGGGTGCTGATTTTTGCATCACCTGTTAATCTTGCTGTCATTTCCATGATTGTAAATTTTAATTGTTTAATTAATGTTTAAAGTCGGCATACGCCTCGTTCGTTCTAATCGTAGCAACCCGGCCTTGAAACAGGGGTTGGTAAAAGCAAGGTTTTTGTAAAAAGAATACTACCCCACAAATATGTTCTCCGAAGGAGGGCAAACCGGGGTGGAGATTGTTTTTGCAAAACCCGTGGCCAGCCGCAATGCAATGAAGGCGCAGGCCTTGCTTTTGACAAAGCCTGTCAAGAAATTTTGCGTCAGATAAGGATGAATGAGTTTTTTAAAAGTGGAGCTTTTAAGAAATCTGCTTTACAGCGTCTTTTTAATTTGAAGTAGCTGGAATTGTGTTTGGCAAGGTACGGGCCAATCTCAATTCCCAATATCTTTATCCGCCACAGTTCTCCCGGCTTATTTGCCCAAGGCGTAAAAAGAAATAGGATGGGTGTACTGTGGTGGGCTATAAAATATTTTATATGAAACTTGCGAAGACAATATCTTTCAAAAATGTTATTGGGTTAAACTTTCAGCAACCGGCCAATTCTGTATTATTGGTTTATAAGGGGTTGATAAATTTCCATGATTTATTTTAGATATGCAATAACAATAAAATGCGGCAAACGAAATGAAAACTTCGTTTGCCGCACTGGTTATAATTTGTCAAACCCTTTATTAACTTGTCAGCCAAAAGTAGATGGCTAAACCAATCATTATAATAGTCTTTACGTTGCAAAAAGTAAGCTTGAATTTTGGTATAACTCTTTTGCAATTATCATCAGTGCATTCCATAGTCTTAAAATTTTACAGTTCTGGAAACTGCCATTCCATAAATAATGTGTCCCATAATGCTGCCAATCATAATCAGCATCATAGAGCCTTCCATTTTTGGCATTGGTAACATTGCTCCCATTATCGCCATCATAATTTGTGCAAAAATGAAAACAACAAAACCGAAAACCGCACCTTTTAGAAAGATGTTGTTGATTTTTACTTTTGGTGCAAACAAATAAGTGTAGGCGAAGGCGAAAATTATCCCTATCATAAAGTGCATTAGCCAACTAACTATTAAAGGCATATCTAACATATTTGCAAGCATTGCTGGCGGCGACATTTTAGGCATTCCCATCATTGGGGCTATCATCATTACAATGGACATAATGATAGTGCCAGCAATGCCACCCAATATTGACTTATTTATTTTAGTATTCATAATTTGTTATTTTTAAAAGTTACATTTTTGTTTTACAGGCTTCCGTACATATATGACCTTTTTCGCCATGAGCATACATGTGCTTGCCATCTTTGCACTCGGCAGTACATACATGGTCTTTCAAAGCCATTTTTTCATTTCCCATTTTTTTACATTCTGCTGTACAAACATGACCTTTCTCGCCATGTGCATACATGTGTTTACCGTTTGCACAAGCTGCCGTGCAATGGTGTTTGGTGGCTTTTACTTTTTTGGTTGCTGTTTGAGCATTTGCACCAATTGAAATACCCATAATCATTACGATTGCTAAAAGAAACTGTTTCATTTTATTTGATTTTAATTGTTAAGAATAATTATTGTTTTGAAATTGATTTACCTAATTCTAAAAGTTCGCCAGAACTGTGAAAACCGCCTGCCAGGGTTACTATTTTCCCTGTAGCATCTATAAAAAGTAAGGATGAATAACTTGTCAAATTATATTGACTGGCAAGTATTGCACCATCTCCTTGTTCGCCATCGAATGCTACGTTTATAAAATTGCTATTGTAAAATTCCCCTACTTCCCTGTTTGAGAAAGTATGTGTTTTAAGTCTTTTACAAGGGCCACACCATGTAGCATAAATGTCAAGAAAAATAAGTTTGTTTTCTTTTTTTGCTAATTGCAAAGCCTCACTCCAATTGCCCCTGTGAAACTGTATACCTTCGGCTTTGTCGTTTTTAAAATCTGCTTTGGGATTATTGAAAGCATAGAAGGCAACAACTGCAATAATGGCGACTGCGGCGTAAATGAAGTTTTTCATTATTTCATTCTGTTTAATTCCATATTAATATTGATGTCCACATTGTCGCCAACAACCATTGTAGTAGCCCAACTTCCTGTACCCACACCATAATCATTACGGTTTATTTTTATGGTAGAAGCAAGACCTAAAATGATTGTTCCTTTCATCATCGGGTGTTCCATTTCGCCTGTGATTTTAAAAGGTAACGCAATGTCTTTAGAAATATTTCTGATGGTTAGTTTGCCATAAGCCACATAATCTTTGTCAGATTTTTTTTCAAACCTGGTTGAGGCAAATGTCATGTTCGGATAAGATTTGGCATCGAAGAAGTCGGCAGATTGCAAATGTTTATCCCGTTTGCTGTCGTCTGTGTTCACACTTTTTACTGGAATGGTGAAATTTACGCTGCTGCCTTGCAGGTTGGCTGGGTCAAAGTTGATGTTGCCCTCAAAACTGGTGAATTTACCCGTTACGGCAGAGAAAAAGTGATTAACTGAAAAATTTACGGAAGTGTGAGC
>JANPNY010000510.1:0-5821 GCA_031427745.1 Chitinophagaceae bacterium
TAAGCTTAAAGGCGGCGGTATTAAACACAATGCACAGGCAGTCTATATTATTAAAACAGAGTCAATAGTAGTGCCAGCCTGATGGTTTGTTTTTATCTGCTAATTAGTGCTTTTAAAAAGGATAACCAATTGCAATATTGAAAACAAGATTTTCCCGGCGCCATACACTATTGCTAAAATTTACCTGGTTCAGCACCCATTCTTTTCTTTTTTCCAAAAAAGGTTTTCTATATGGAATAGCAACATCAAACCGGATATGTAAAAGAGCAATATCAAGCCTCATACCAACGCCGCCGCTTACACCATTATCCTGCTTAAAGTTTTTAGTAAGCTGGCCAGCCTTTCCATACAAGATGCTATCTTTTACCCAGATATTACCTGCATCTGCAAACACTGCACCTTTTAGCCTGGTAAAGAGTGGAAACCGCAATTCGGTGTTGGCTTCCAGTTTAAAATCACCACCTACCTGTGGGTAATTAATTTGTTGAACTGCAGTAGCCCTCGCCCTTCCGGGGCCTAACTGCCGCGGCTGAAAACCCCGTACACTGCCGCCGCCGCCAATAATAAATTGCCGTGAAAAAGGTACGTATAGGGAGTTGCCATAAGGCAGTCCGGCACCGGCAATAAGGCGGTTGGCCCAGTAAAAGTCAGTGCCTAATTTTCGGCTGTACCGTAAGTCAAAATCGAGTTTGGCAAATTGCATAAAATACGCACCAAAAATTGTTTTACTGTAAGAACTTGTTGGTTTATTGATAATGCCGAGTAGGTTGCCGGCCACATCAATATTGCCATTAAAATAATAAATATTGGCGGCATTTGGGTTAATGGTATTGTAAACAAAATTGTAAAAACTACCTGCAATAATTTCTGGTTGTATGCTAAGTTTTAAGGGGAGATTTTGATTTAACTCCTGCTTATATCTAGGGGTAATTTTGCTGGTGATATTGTAAGTAACTGATAGAGGTGCTAAAGTGTGTTCTTTGTTGATGGACTCTTTCCACGTAAATTCATATTGAACCCGGAAAAAGTTTTTTGTATAAAGTGCCTGTTTTCTCAGCCATTCGTAACTAAGGGTAAATCTTGTTTTAGGTGGAAAATAATTGCACTCTTTTATCCGGAATGGTACCAGGAAACGGGGCAATACAATACTGGCTTCGCCCCCCAGCCGGAAATTATTGTTACCGCTCAATGTATCTGCAGATGATACTTCGTAGGCACCAAATACTTTGGTTTGTAAATATTCGGCTCCTCCAAAAATATTTCGGTATTTATAATTCAGGTTTACCTGTGCCCCTGTAAAAGAGTTGGTTTTAGAAAACCCCGCCAACTCTACCTGCAGGCTTTTTCGCTGCAAGGGGGTGAGATAATAATACACATCCAATTTACCTGGGTTTAAACTGTCTGTGCTGCCCTGGTACCTGCTTTTTACAAACTTAAAAACGCCGAGGTTAATAAAACGGTTGAGTGTTTTGTTGTGCTCATTAATATCGTATAAATCATTTACCCGGTAGGTGATGGATCTGGCCAGGGCACTGGGTTTTATGTTTTATGTTTTTTACGGTATCTCTTATTAAGATGTCCTGGTATTGCTCCATGCCCCTTTTACTGGTATCTGGCGCAGGATTTAGCAAGGTATAATTATGGAAAAGTACAATCCTGCGGATGGTATGTGGTACAACTGCGGCTAATGGTAAATCCTGTTTTAATTTAAAGTACACATTCACTTTTTGTTGCCCGATGGTACTGTCTATCCACGATATAATATCATCCTGGCTAAAGAAATAATAGCCTTTGGTTTTAAGGTGAATGTCCGTACGTGTACGCTCTGCTTTTATATTGGCCAAATTGTATTGCTCATTTTTTTTGAGGTAGTTTTCTTTATTGTTTAATGTGCTTATATCCCGGCTGAGAGTGGAAGTACTATCGATGATCCAGCTAAAGGAATTGATGCTGTAGGGCCATCCCACTTTAACTTTGTAAACAGCTGCCGATTGGTAGCCCTTTACGGTTGTGTCCCCGTTACTGTCCGATTTGAAATAGCCCAGGTTTTCTAAATAACTTTTAAAATTAATAGCATTGGTTTTTACATCCACCATACTGCTAAGCACAGGTGCTTGCCCAAATTTATCACGCAGCCAAAACCGCAGGCCTTTTGGTTTTTTTGGTTCACCAATGGCATACCAAAACCACACTTTGTAAGGATACCCCAATATTCTTTTATTTGGTAAAGGCGCAGCAATTTTTTTAAGTTGTCTTTTTAAACCGGCTGTTTTGGTTTTATTGTCTTTGTCTTTTGTTAGGGTAAAACTGGCCCCTTTGTACAGGTAGGAGCCGGCAGGTAATTTTTTGCTGATATTGCAACTTGTAGTAACCATTAAAACCATCAAAATGAGGTACAAAAACTTTATCTGAAATTTCATTCGTCGGATTTTTTTTTGAATAATTCCTTAAACCGGTTGTAGTTAACGCTAAAGGTGAATGCAGCACCTGTTTCTGTAAAGTAGCCATCCATTATGGCTTCGTATTGATTGCGGCGGTAAAGGCGCATGGCATATTTGCCATCTTTGGAGAGTTTGTAACTGGTGGAAACGTCGGGTAAGAATTTCAGATTATTATTGTTTTGTCCTCTTGCTAATGGATCATCGCCTTCGATGGTAAAATCTTTACCCACCGATATTGTAAGGCGATCATTTAATAATCGTTTGGATAAATCTACACTTAAATCTGTGCGCTGGTTAGCAGTAGAATAGTCATCTACAGTTTTTAAATTCACATTAACATCTAATCCTTTTATTAAATCGGCGGCCAGTTGATTAACAGCGTCGCTTAAAAACCTGCTAACACTTTCTTTTACTACCTGCTGGGGCTGTAACCCTCCGCCAGAGCCGCTGCTGGCGAAAAAGTCTTTGCTTTGTTCGCCAAGAAAACGGCCCATTATTAAAAGGCCAAATACTTCTTTGTTCATCTGCGATGCATCGCCCCGCAATTGCAATAATTTGTTATTAATTGTAGTGGCCAGGTCGGCACTTACCCCGGCAACTTTTTCTTTAAGTTGTATACCAAAACTTAATTTGGGCTCCAGTACCGGCCCCTTTATAATTAATACTACCTGGAAAGGAAGCTTTTGTTTGTACAGGTTAGCATCTAAATTAGTTGTACTGCCCAGCTCGTTGCCTATTAAATCGAAGGGCACTGCATTAATTTCATAGATGGCCGTAATGTCAGCTTCTGCAGTTAAAGGATCGCCGCTAAAGAGGATGGTGCTCCCTTCCTGCAACTCAAATTTTCTTTTAATAAACTGGTAATTTAATTCGTAACTACCCTTTGATAAATTGTATGCACCTGTTAAGGCTATATCACCATTGGGTTGTACACCGGCGTTTAACTGTGCACTACCCTCCACCATTAACTCGTCTCTGGTTAGCGGATCAACTATCACACTTAGTTTTGCATCTTTGCTGATATCGATATTCAGGTTGTACTGCATTAGGCCAGCACGTTTGATTTTTGCTGCGGGCAATGCAATTTTATCCGCAGGCAGCGAATTGTGAATGGTATCCATATCTACAAATTCTATCACGCCCTTTCTATCTTTTTCTCCGGGAACCAGTTGCTGCCGAACAACGGTGATAGCGGATTTTTCTTTCAATGCAACGGCGCCGCTTATTTCCGGGGCGGTGGCC
The DNA here is from genome assembly GCA_031427745.1 of Chitinophagaceae bacterium. Taxonomy (GTDB): domain Bacteria; phylum Bacteroidota; class Bacteroidia; order Chitinophagales; family Chitinophagaceae; genus Ferruginibacter. The sequence continues at coordinate 3,684 of JANPNY010000510.1, forward strand.
AAACCTGTTATTTGTAAATCCGCATCTATAATGGCTTTTCCATAGATGGTATTATTGGTAGCGGCTGTATTATCTAGTGCCGTAAAGTTGCTGGTGTTAACAGTAAGGTTGGTATTAAAATCCATTCCCTCAACTTGTGTAAGTGTACCATCTATTACAATCGGTTGATTTAATGAATCTTTAATGGTAAACTGTTGTAACCTTATTTGGGGGTAGCTTATAATAATTTGTTGCTTATCTATCCTTAGCTGTGTACCATAACCGGTCAATCTTGCAACGGCATTATTAAACATCAGGTTACCATTTAATTCGGGGCGGTTTACAGTACCTGTAATGGATAATTTGCCGGTAATATCACCATTGCTTTCCGTTAGGTAACCCTGGGAAAATGCCTGGACTGTTTGCAGCGTTATAGGCTCAAGCAAAATATTGCCATCAATTTTTTCCTGGTTGTAAGTGGCTGCAACAGTTACTTTGTTTTGGTAACCGGTTAAAGCAGCATCAATAGCCACGCCGCTGTTGTCAATTGTTTTGGCATTTAGTACAATATTGCCAACGGGTATTTGTTGATATTTTAAACTATCAATGGCTATCCTGCCGCTAGCCGTTGGAATTTTTTTCTCCAGGTCAGCGATGGTAAGTGCTACATTTAATTTACCATCCACCATCATGGAATCCTGGTTTAAAACACCGGTAATATTGGCCAATGCAAACTCGTTAATATTGATGTTGACAGGTGCATTTTCAGCCCCGGAATTACTTTGAATTGAAATTTTTTGTGCCTGTTTATTGATGTCGAGTTGCTGAATATTAAAACCATTTTTAAACAGTTTAACCTGGTTGTTTTTATTCACCTGCCAGTTCCTATAGTTAAGTAAAAGCTGATCACTTAAACTAAGCAGGTAGCCCTCATTGTTTTTTGTTCCGCTGATACCAAATTCATATCGATCTTTGCCTTTTGCGTCTTTAGTTACGAAGTTTGTATTCAACCTGTTGTTACTGTATCCGCCAGCTAGGTTGGTGGTAAATAATTGGATGGCTCCTGCGGAGGCAGAATCAATCCCCACAACATATTTGATAGAATCTTTAAAGCCAGCGGCAGTAGCAGTAAAACCAACCATTCTATTTCCATTGTATACCAGCAAAGGCGCCTCAGCATTTAGCAGCATACTGCTGTCATTTTGATTAATTGTTTTGGCAGTGAGGGTGATATTTTTATCAAAGAACAATCCCGGTAGCAACAGCATAGGGTGTGGCTTAACTGAAAAACCCATATCGATGCTGCTATTGGCAATAGAATCGATACTTGTTTTGCGTTGACTTGTAAAATATTTTTCCTGGTAAAACTTTGCGAGTGCTGGTAATTGATTATAGGTAAATCCACCTGACAAGTGGGCATCTGCCATTGGAGAAATAAACATAAGCCTGGTAAGTCCGCTATCCCTGATAGCCGTAGCCTGCATGCTATCCAATTGATATTTTTTTGCACCAATGACAACAGTGCTGCTATCTATTTCAATCAACGCTTTAAGGGTGGCAGGGTTTAAATCAGCGATGTCAAAATTTAAGGAAGTTTTTATAGCAACGGAATCAGGAATAAAACCCATTGCATTAAAATCTGCATGGCCAATATTCATAAAACCTTTTGCAGATGGATAGCCGTTTTTAAAAGCAAGCGCTGTTCTTAAATTCATTAGCAAAGCATCATCTTTAATACTACCATCTACCTGGTACACTCCTTTGCTGGATTTAGCACTTACCAAAATATTATTGTACTCGTGCTGCTTTACCACAAAGCTCGAAAAATTAATAACGGAAGTTGCAGTAACTTTTTTGTAGTCCATGCCCTTGCCTTTTATTGTTACAAAGCCGGTTAATTTTCCCTGTATAGAATCTTTGTTAATCCATTTACCCGTTTCTAGTTGTTTTGCTGCCAGGCGTAAATTGTAGGTAAGATTTTGTTGGTCGTTAAAGCCTGCAACAACACCGTTTATAAAGGCGGTTCCATAAGTACTGCTAATAATTACATTGGTATTTGCCTGTGTAGTGCTGCCACTAATGGTTCCTTTTAGAAGTATAGCGGGTGGAAGCTTTATCTCTGTGCCAGGCACGTTTAAAAAGGGTTGCAGAAAAGATTT
>JANPNY010000511.1:0-7528 GCA_031427745.1 Chitinophagaceae bacterium
CGGTGTAGCCTTCCACCAGCAGGCATTCATCTGCTTTATCAATTGCCTGCCGGGCAAAATAGCTACCGTATAAAATTTTGCTTTTTACATAAATCTCATTTTCCGGCGTGTTAATGTATTTGGGGGCCTTGTCGTTGGCTTTTAAAATCCGGGCACCAAACCCCAGTATTTTCCCACTTTGGTTGTGTATCGGGAAAATAATTCTGCTCCGGTAGTTATCGGCCGGCTTATTGTCTCGTATGGCAACGAGACCGCTTTTTTGTAATAGTTCAATATTGTACTGGGCGTTAAGGGCAGCAGTAGCAAACTTGTCCCTGTCGCCCGGGTTAAAGCCTATTTGGAATTTTTTTATGATATCTTCCCTAAAGCCCCTTTCTTTTAAATAGCTTAAGCCGATATCCCTGCCCTCATCCGTATTAAACAGGTAATCGCTAAAAAACTGCTGGGCAAAATTATTGATGATAAACAGGCTGTCGGCGTTGCTTTGCAGTAACTTATGCTCCGGCGACATTTCCGTTTCTTCAATCTCCACATTATATTTATTGGCCAGCCATCGCAGTGCCTCCACATAACTGAATTTCTCCAGCTCCATTAAAAAGCCAATGCTGTTGCCACTTTTGCCACAACCAAAGCATTTATAGATTTCTTTTGCAGGCGATACGGTGAAGGAGGGTGTTCGCTCATTGTGAAAAGGACAGATACCTAAATAATTAGTACCTCTTTTTTTTAGTTTTACAAAAGCGCCTACAATGTCTATAATATCTATCCTGCTTTGTATTTGTTGTATGGTATTTTGAGAAATCATTGGCTGCAAAAGTAATAAATGTAAATGGAGCCATTAGGGTGTGCGTACAGATTTTTGTAAGCTGGCTTCGTTGCACTGTTAAAGTATTTGCAAAGCACAGAGAATTTAATGCTATTATCTTCTTTTAAGAGATATAGATAAACATAATTGAGAGAGTAATTGTGGTTGGCACGGTTTATGAAATTTGTGGTTGTTTTATTTTCAGTTTACAAACAAATAAATACCTTTAGCAACTAAAATTTAATATGATGAAAAAACTTTCTTTTGTAGCGTTGCTTGTTTTTGCAGCAAATTTTGTAATGGCGCAGGATTTGGATGAAATTAAAAAATATGCCTTATTAGGGCAGAATCAAAAAGCCAAAGAATCGGTTGATAAATATATGGCAGTAGAAAAAAATGCCAAAAAAGCCGAGGGGTGGTTTTATAAAGGCACTATTTATAACCAGGTATCAAAAGATACGGCCCGCCAGCATGATGAAAGTGCTGCACTTAAAGCACAGGCTTTCGATTTTTTAAAAAAATACAGGGAATTAGATTCAAAAGCGGAGTTGCTAACAGATCAATCCAATGGACCACTATTCGATATTTATGTTGGCTATGCCTCCGAGTTGGGTATTAAAGCGTACAGCGCAAAAAATATAGCGGCAGCACATGAAGATTTTAAAAAAGGGCTTGAGGTACATGATTACATTTTTGCCAATAACATTACAGGTAACAATGGCTTTAAGTTTGAGGCCCTGGATACCATCCTTGTTTTATACACTGCCATTACCGCAGGTGAATTAAAAAAGGCGGATGATGGAGCATTTTATTATAAAAAATTGGCCGATGCCAACGTTACAGGCGACCAGTATATTGATACTTACCAAGTGCTGGCAGATTATTATAAAACTAAAAAAGACGATGCTGCTTTCTTTGATATATTATCTAAAGGGAGAAAATTTTACCCCAAAAATGAAGAATACTGGATGGCGATTGAAACCGAACAGGCAATAGATGGCGTTGCAAAGCCGGCTTTATTTGGGAAATACGAAGAGTTGTTAGCCAAACATCCGGAAAGTTATACATTGCCCTACAATTATGCTGTAGAGTTGTACCATTACATTTATTCTGATGAAATGAAGAATGCCAACACCGACGAATTAAAAACCAAATTGCAGGAAACAGGTAAAAAAACACTGGCTAATAAACAAACAGTAGAGGCTAATTTTTTAATGACTAATTTCTTGTACAATAATTCCATTGATATTGCTGATGAAGCAAGGAAAATTAAAGGTGCTAAGCCCGAAGATTTAAAAAAGAGAAAGGCGTTGGAAGCTGAATCAACCAAAGTTATGAACGAAAGTATTCCTTATGCTGAAGCTTTAGTTACCGTATTTGAAGCCCTTCCTAAGCCCAAAGGATCAGAAAAAATAAACTACAAACAATCGCTGGTTATTTTGAAAAATGTGTACGAAGTAAAGAAAGATGCAGCTAAAGTTGCAGCACTTGAAAAGAAAATAAGCGTAGCTGAATAAAATATTTATTTCTATTAAAAGAGCAGCATATAAATCAATATGCTGCCTTTTTTTATCCCGTCAAGCAGTTTTACTATTTACCCGATAGCATCATACCCAACCGTAAACCAAAATAGTTATTGTGTCCTTTAAAGTCTGACACCGGCGCAATGTTATTTAATCCCAGGTTGTAATTGGCAGCTAGGTTAAATCCACCATTAAATTGGTAACCTAATAATAAATTGGCCGCAAGCTCTAAGGGTTTAAAATCGTCGTCAGCAGAACTTCCAAATTTCACTTTTACATCTACTGGCTCCGAGGGATCACTATCTTTCATTTTGCCGGAAATTCCATAGGCAACAGAAGGCCCTGCACCGATAAACAGGTGTCCAGATTTACCTGGAACACGATAAACGAAATTTAAAGGGATTTCAATATAATTAAGATTGGTAGTGCTTTCATAGGAATCATGTTTTGATTTTGAACCTTTTTGTACAAAATTTAGGGCGGGCATAAAGCTAAAATCCTTGCCTATTGGAATATCCCCTACAACACCGGCAGTAAAGCCGATCTTTGATTCGGTGGTAATGGAACCGCCTGTAAACTTAGCTGTAGTTTTAGCGAGTGTGACACCTGCCGTAAATCCGAACGAGCTTTTTTGCGCCTGAACAGTTTGTGCAGCAATGGCTGCAATGGCAATTAAAGTGATGATCTTTTTCATAATTTGTAGTTGTTTTAGATGCCTACTCTTAATAAGGTTTTCGGCTTTCCCTTTTTGATAAACAAACATAATACGGAATAAAAAGGATTCATAATTGATGTACGGGATCTGTGTTACCGTAAAATTATTTCTTAATTAACTTTGTCTTATTTAGAAACTTAAAAGCAAATAATACAAAAAGCAATAGTTCCAGCTTAACAATTAGTAAAAATCCGTAAACAAACTTTGTCTATTATCGGAAATCAATAATTTTATTTTAGAAGGAAGCTATCTAATTTGCAGGTGCGCTAATCAATCGTGTAAGCATGGAAAATCATAAAATAAAACTAATCGAATGCCCAAGAGATGCCATGCAAGGCTGGAAAACTTTTATACCCACCGCAACAAAAATTAACTATATCAATGCATTGCTGCAAGTGGGGTTCGATACCATCGATTTTGGCAGCTTTGTTTCGGCCAAAGCCATACCTCAAATGGCAGATACCGTCGATGTATTGAAAGGGTTAAGCATTGATAACATATCAACAAAATTGCTTGCCATTGTCGCCAATGTACGTGGTGCTGAAGAAGCAGTTTTGCATGACGCAATAAGTTATCTGGGTTTTCCATTTTCTATATCTCCCACCTTTCAACTTCGTAACACCAATAGCAGCATGTCCGCATCTTTGCAAACAGTTGCCGATATGCAGGAGCTTTGTATCAAAAACCAAAAAAAATTAGTGGTTTACATTTCAATGGGTTTTGGTAATCCTTATGGAGATGAATACAATGAAACAATTGTAAGTATTTGGGTAGATAAAATGGTGCAGATGGGTGTTGAAATAATATCTGTTGCAGATACGGTTGGGCTTGCAACAGCCAAACAAATTTCTTCCACTTTACATTCATTAATTCCTGTTTATCCGGGTATAGAAATTGGCGTACACCTGCATTCAACAGCTGCCAACTGGCAGGCAAAAGTGGACGCAGCATTACAGGCAGGATGCAACAGGTTTGATGGTGCATTAAAAGGCATTGGCGGTTGCCCTATGGCAGGTGATGTGTTGGTTGGCAATATGGATACAGGCTTGATGATACCGTATTTTAAGCAACAACATTTATTAAATGGAATAGATTTAAAGGCGCTTGAAAAATGTAACAGGATGGCGTCGGAAATTTTTGTATAAACCGTTTAAAAAGCAGTATGGATTTCAGATTAGAATTTACCCCACGACCGTTTCAACAAAAAATAAATCACCAGCAGCAGCTGTTATTGATTGGTTCCTGCTTTACAGAAAATATCGGCAGCAAATTAAAGTATCTGAAATTTTCGGTGTTGGAAAATCCCAATGGCATTTTATTTAATCCAATCAGTATAGTTCAATCATTACATTCTTATATCGAAAACAGGCAATACACAGCAGCAGATTTGTTTTATCAAAACGAATGCTGGAACAGCTGGCAACATCATAGTCGTTTTTCTCATCCGGATAAAACAGTTTGCCTGCAAATGATTAACGAGTCGCAACAGGCGGGGCACAACGCATTAAAAACTGCCGGCTGGCTGATGATTACAGTAGGTTCTGCTTTTGTGTATGAACGTTTAGGCTCCGCTGCAGGTGGCCACGCCGAAGGCGATGATAGCAAAATGGTTGTTGCCAACTGCCACAAAGTACCTACCGATAAATTCAATAAAAGATTACTAAGCCCCGGTGAAATTATGGATGCATTTTCAACAGTACTGAAGCAAATTTTAGCATTTAACCCGTTGGTTAAAATCATTTTCACTATCAGCCCGGTAAGGCATTTACGGGATGGTTTTGTTGAAAACAATCGCAGCAAAGCCACGTTGATACAGGCTGTCCACCAGTTGGTAGATACTTATCAGCATTTATTTTATTTTCCGGCGTACGAGTTGGTAATAGATGATTTAAGAGATTATCGTTTTTATGCGGAGGATATGGTCCACCCTAATTATGCAGCTACTAATTATGTGTGGGAAAAATTTATAGCAACCTGTATCGATGAAAATGCTCAGCAATTGATGAAGGAAATAAATAGTATTAATGTGGCTAAAAATCACAAAGCATTCAATCCCTTATCATCGGCGCACAAAAAATTTCTACAGGCAAATTTGCAAAAAGTGATCGCATTAAAAAGCCTCTATCCTTACCTTAACCTGCAAGAGGAATACATCCATTTTGGTGGATAAAACAGGCTTAATTTTACGGCTAAATTCTTTTTATCAACCTATTTTTGGTAAGCCGGATAAAATGATTAGGGGTATTAAAAAACTATAAAAAATTTAATATAAGTTTAATGCAAGCAACATTATTTGACGATATCAATCCATCTAAAAATACCGGTTTAAATATCCGAGGCGGAGCAAAGAAGCTGCTCTCAAAAAATCAACTGGCATTTAATAAATTAACGCAGAAAATTGAGCAGCTCAATAAGGAGATTGAACGAAAGAAATTGCAGTTTGATGCTGCCTTAAAAATGTATGCCGCCGAACTGTATCCGGCACAGCTTAAAGCACTGGAAGCAAGGAATAAACTGATAGTAACTTTATGGGAAATTTACCGCAGCAAAAAGCTATCAAAGGCAAACCAGCGCCAGCTTAAGCAGGTATTGCTTTTTCATTTGGGAGAAAGTTTGGAGCAACATACCGCTGAACCATCCCAGGCATTACAGGATATTTTTTCTGCATTGAATGGCATCAGCTACAACGATGCAAAAAAGGCAGAGGCCGAAATGATGGCTGACCAGGTGAAGGCCCACTTTGCAAGAATGAAAATAGATATTGATGGACTTGATTTGGAGGACGAAGCTGCAATGGCTTCTAAATTGGCTGAATTGGGGCAGCAAATTGAAATGGAGGAAGCAGAATACGAAGAAAAAAAAATCGGCGAAAAGCAAAAAAAAAGAAATCGAATAAACAGGAGGAATACGAAAAATTGCAACAAGCTGTTCAAGATGCCAAGCAAAAAAATATTGGCAGTATTTACCGTCAACTGGCCAAAATATTTCATCCTGACCTGGAGCAGGATGCAGAAAAGAAAGTGGCTAAGGAAATATTGATGAAAGAATTAACTGCAGCTTACGAATCTAAAAACCTGCATGCATTGCTATCGCTGGAATTAAAATGGATTTATAAAGAAAGCAGCCATCTTGAAACTTTAGCAGATGACAAACTCTCTGTGTACCTGCAATTGTTAAAAGAGCAGGTGAATAATCTTGAGTATGAAAAGCAGGGCATTTTTCAACAACCTCAATACGCTGTATTGGCCAGGGAGTTTGGCCCGGATATACAGTTAAAGCCGCTGGAAATAGTGCAACAACAGGTACTTTTGGAAACAAAAGTTGCCCAGTCTTTTGAAGAAGATATTGCTGACTTTAAAAGTGATAAAGCTTTGAAGCATGTTAATAGCATGATTAAGGAATGGAAAGCGGAACGGGAAGCAGATGCTTTATTTAATGAGGAAGAATTGTGGAGAATATTGTACGAGTAACCTATTGATAGATTGGTCCGGGTAAAGTATTGGATTTATACAGCCTTTACTTTTGTCCTCAACTAAAACTTTATCTTGTAAATCCTCGGCATATCCAGGTAGACCGAATTTTTCCACCCTGCACCAAACCTTACTCGTTTAGTAAAACTTTTGGAAATAATCGAGAGCGAAAAATAAACTGTGTTTTGAAGTTAAGATTTAACTTCTGACATAGTTTAATTTACAGACCCGTTTTAAAATAAAATAGGCGGAAAATATCAATGTACCCGATCTCCCCTCATCTCTATATTCGCTATCATTTCTTTTTCAAATTCCAGCCATTCCTTCCAGCGTTTGCGTACTTTATCTTTGGGCAAATACAATTCTGACAGGTTGATAAAAAGGGTATAATGCCCTGCCTCACTTTCCATAAACCGGCGATAAAAATTTCTCATGTAAGCATCGTCTAATCCTTCACTCAATCTTTTAAAACGTTCACAACTTCTGGCTTCTATCAATGCCATGGTAAGGAGTCGGTCTAAAAACCGATCTTCTGCGTTGCCCCCTTTTTTTTGAAACTCCAGCAGTTTATTTACATACACATCTTTGCGTTGCTCGCCCAGTTGTAATCCTCTTTTTTTTAATTCTGCCAGTACCATTCTAAAGTGTCCCCATTCTTCGGTAACAATCGGTGCCAGTTCTTCCACCAGTACGGTTCTGTCGGGGTAGCGTTGAATTAATGAAATACAGGTGGTGGCTGCTTTCTGTTCGCAATAGGCATGGTCGGTTAATATTTCTTCCAGCTGCATCTCTGCCAGGTTTACCCAGCGTGGATCGGTAGGTAATTGAAGGCCCAAAATATTTTTTACATCAATGCTTTCGGTTATCATGCGGTAAAAATAAACAATCCAATTTGTTTTGATACCAAGCATTTCCTTACTTTACACCATAATATTTTATATGAGAATCTTGCCATCCATTATTGCAGCCGCAGTTACCAGCGGGCTGGTAGTTATCTTAAATTCAAAAACATTGT
>JANPNY010000512.1:0-6510 GCA_031427745.1 Chitinophagaceae bacterium
GTTTATCTGGACCGGCTTTGATTACATGGGCGAGCCAACTCCTTATCCATGGCCGGCCCGCAGCAGTTACTTTGGTATTATTGATATGGCTGGTTTTCCAAAAGATGTGTATTACATGTACCAGAGTGAGTGGACCAATAAAACCGTTTTGCACTTGCTGCCGCACTGGAACTGGACCGCAGGACAAACGATAGATGTATGGGCTTATTACAACAATGCTGATGAAGTAGAATTGTTTTTAAATGGAAAATCGTTGGGTACACAGAAAAAAATCGGGGATGATTTGCATGTAATGTGGCGTACCACTTTTGAGCCAGGCACACTTAAAGCCATCAGCCGTATGCAGGGAAAAACCGTGGCAACTGCCGAAATAAAAACAGCCGGTGCGCCAGCAAAAATTATTTTAACTGCAGATAGAAATAAGCTAACTGCCGATGGAAAGGATCTGTCTTTTGTTACCGCCAAAATAGTTGATGCAGAAGGAATTTTGGTGCCTGATGCAGCTGATTTGATACAGTTTAAATTGAAGGGTGATGCCAGCATAGTTGGCGTTGACAACGGTTTGCAAACCAGCATGGAAAAATTTAAAGCTGATAAACACAAAGCTTTTAATGGGCTATGCCTTGCAGTGATACAGGGTTCAGAAAAAAAAGGAACTGTCACGGTAACCGCTACTGCTGCAGGTTTGGCTGCAGGCGGCGTTAAAATAGAAGTGAATTAAATTGCTGTGTGTTGGTAAAAAGATTGTGAAAAAAAAACAGGATTGCCGGTTAAAAGTAGTCCTGTTCTTTTTTGTATCTTTATTGGGGTTTTATCCTTTTCAATAATGTTTTAAATTTTTCTTCCTTTCCCTGTAATGCCATCGGATGGATATCAGCAAGCCCAAAACGTTTTGCACAAAACAAACAGCCGTGTTTAAAAAGGCTGTTTGTTTAATTTACAGCATGCTCAAAAATCAGTTAAAAGCTCATTGCTGCGCCTATCTTAATTCCCTTGTTATACGTTTGAAGACTTTGGCCGGCATTTACTTTGGATAACCCCCGTTCGTAAGATGCAGTCAGCCTAATTCCATTGCTGAATTTATACCCGGCACCCGCTGCAACTGCTACATCCCAGCGATTTAACTGGCCGGTAACGTCTATTTTATTATTTAGTAAATTAAATCCTAAAACGCCAGCTTTTGTAATCAGTTTTGCATTGGTTAAATAAGAAACCTGTGGACCGGCAAATAGCTGGAATCCATTAAAATCGGCCTTCAATAAAACAGGTATGTCAATATAATTTGATTGCAACCTGCTGGATGCCTGGGCGCTCAACAGCCCGATACCTTTTACAGAATAGGTACCAGCTATTTCGTATCCTTTTGATGAATAGTACAAGCCAGGTTCTACAGAAAAATTACTACCTACGGGGATATTAGTAAAACCACCTGCATAAAAACCAGCAACAGGTTTGGTAGTTACAATGCCATTTGTAAAATTCAGCAGTTGCTGCATGTTTTTTATGGCATCGCCACGCATACTGCTAACAGTAACTCCAGCTCCTGCACCATATGTAACCGTTTGGGCATAACAACCCATTGAGAGAAATAAACTAACTGAGAGTAATAAATTGTTCTTCATAAAAATCCGCATCCGGGTTTTACAGCCGCCTGCAGCTATAAGAAGGTATATCGTTACAAAAGATTAATCACCGGCAGATAAGGTTTTGTTAAAGGAAATAAGTGACACGAATTAGTTGGAAAGATGGATTAAAACTTCACAAAAAAATTAATATATATTTAAGCATTGGAGTGTCCGAGAAGATGAAATAAAAATTCGTCTTTTTACAGTTATTTTTTTCTACTTCGTGATGTAACCACCAGTTTTCACCATGAAATTGTTCACGTTGGATGTAAGTTATAATGATAGTCTAACATAGGAAAAAGAAGGGCACGGAAATGAAGATACAATTTGAATTATCGCCGGAACGACGGCGTCGGGTAGGTTTTTTAAACGGGTCTTTGTAATATAACCATACCAAGGTATTCTTCTTTCATAAGTGAAAATTCTGGCAGGGGTAACTGCATGCTGCCACGGATTGTATATCCTAACTTATTATAAAATCGAATGGCTTCAATACTTGTGTCCATAGCTTTTAAAAAGATGATTTCCTTTTTTAACTCACGTGCTTTTTCTAATGCAAAATTCATCAATTTTTTACCCAATCCTTTTCCCATTGCGGCTTTGTGGAGGTAAATACGTTCTACTTCCATTGCATTGCTGTGTTTATGATTGGATGATAACTCAGCTGTTAAAACTATCTTCAAATAACCCAGCCTGTTGCCATTTTCAACAGCGATTAAATATTCAATATTTTTATTGATAAGTTCGCTTTCGATTTTATACACCGGGTAAGCGTTGGTATTCATGTACCATTCTGCCCCACCAGCATGCCATAAATGTAAGTAGTGTTCCTTGTAAATATCTTTTGCAAGTGTTGAGAGCATTTCAGCATCTGCAACCGATGCTCTATAAAGAGTTATCATAATGTAAGTTCAACTAAAAAGTGGTTTTTAAAGGCATAATATTTATCAGGGTCAACAAGGCTTTTAAAGATGTATTTATAATCGTTTACCATATTTCCATAATACAATTGTGTTTAAATTAAAATTTTGTAAAGTTACTGTTAGAATATAGAAACATGAACAATGTTATTGTTTAATCGAGATTAGAACCTTTCTTAAATATCTTTAAATAAAAAACGACCATCCACTTAAAATAAAATCTTATGTTAAAGCAAAATTTAAAGGAGACCCCGCCAGGTCAACCTGCCCTGTCTGTAAAAAGGAGTGAAGAAATACTTAACATTTTAAAGGCTCGTTTTGAAAAAAATATGAAACGCCATCAACGTTGCGAATGGGTTAAAATTGAAACAAAACTCAAAGCTAATATTATAAAACTAAGGTCGCTAAATGAAATGGAGCTAACTGGTGGCGAACCAGACGTTGTTGGTTACGATAAAAATGCGGACGAATATATTTTTTGCGATTGTTCTGCGGAAAGCCCAAAAGGCCGCCGAAGTATTTGCTACGACCAGGAAGGACTTGACTCAAGAAAAGAATTTAAACCAGTAAATAACGCTCTTGATATGGCAACTGCTATAGGCATAGAAATGTTGGGGGAAGAGCAATACCGGGCGTTACAGCAACTGGGAAGGTTTGATACAAAAACATCCAGTTGGTTAAAAACTCCTGAAGGTATAAGACAACTCGGTGGCGCAATCTTTGCGGATTTTCGCTATGGTAGGGTTTTCGTATACCACAACGGCGCTCAGTCTTACTACGGCGGCAGGGCTTTCCGTGGCGCTTTAAGGGTTTAAATTTTACACAAACTGCAAAGGTTAAATTTGCATACGAATCACCTTATAGAAATTATTAAAGATACTTTAATGGGTTACAACAAGTAAAGGAGCAAAACAGCCAGAAAAAAATGAATTTAATATTCAGATTTAAAATGAAAAGGAAAATAAAGAAAGGTACGTTATCACTTGGATGCTACTGGTTTGTTATTGTTAGAACTTTTATTTGTAATTATTTATGCAGTTTTGTTTCCATCTTCATACAAAATAATCAGGGCTTGCATCGTTTCCTTTAATGCGCCGGAGGCTTCATCAAAAAAATTATCCTTATTTTTTTTGGAAGCCTTGTTGTCAGTTGATTTTTTAATGTTGGATCTTACCACATCGAGTTCGTCAAAAAAAACGGGGATATTATTTTCGTAAAAACTATTCACTGCTTCGATGCTTATCAGCAAATCTTCGTATTCGTTTACAATGCCGTTAATTTCTTTCAAATTCTCCAATGAATGTCTTCTTGGTATCCGTTGAAATAAGGCGTTCAAAGCTGTAGTTGTTGAATCCATTTTTGGGGTTTAAAAAATTAATGAGCAAATGTACACCTAACAGATTCAGGTAACAAACCTATAGGTCTTCTTTATATTTCTATTAGTCAGCAGTATGGTATTATACCGAAACTTTAATTTTAGCAAGTTCCAAACTGCACAATATTTTTTATAAATAATGTGCATTATAATCTATTAATAAATGAATGGGAAACATCACTACTGTTGCGTTTTATATTCTTCTCTTACAGGATTAAAAACATCAATTAATTTGCAAGCTGTTTTTGCATATGCCCCGTGCCTTACGCCAGATGGAATCACGTGGTAACTACCCGGAATTAATAAATAGATAACGCCACCAATATCCATTTCCAACTGTCCTTCCAGGAGATAAGTAATCTGTTCATGTACATGTTGATGTAATGGCATAATAGTACCTGCTTCTATTTCTACCAGTCCGAAACTAATATTTTCCCCGTGAGCATAATGGCCGGTTATACCCTCCATTAATTTTTTCGGGGTGATGTCTTTTATCTGTTGCATTACTAAAAGAGTATTTAAAATGATTAAGAATGTTTTTAAGCCTAAAACAGGATAACACACATTTACTTATATAGTAATTGCTGTTTGCGGTTGTAAAATGAAAGTACTAAAATGATTTTATAATGTTGGCGAAACAAATTCTTTAGGGTGATTATGCATCTAATTATTATCTATTTTTTAGTATCCGGAATGATGTCTAAAAAAGCACTGCCTATTGATATTTTTTTTCATTTTAAACTTAGCTGATTACATTTCGTCTAAAGGAATTATTTTAAAAAAAAAGACAACATGTTTTCTAATCAAACGTTTAGCGATAGTAATCAATTTTGGCACGATTATTTAAGTATAAGGAAATAGAACAACATTATTACTCATTAAATTTTTTTTATGAAAAAACTAATTACAATACTAAGTGTTACGGCAATAATCGTATCGTGTAAAAATTCTCCGACAGACAATACAAAAGTTTTAGCGGCCTACAAGGACTCTGTTGCACATGCCGAATTCAACAAATGGAAAGCAGCAAAGGATGCCAAACAAAATGAAAAAACTACCGTATATAAAACGTTGCCAGCAGAAAATACAGTAGCGCCCGTGCAGGCAGCTCCACAAAGGAAAGGTTGGAGTAAAGCAGCAAAAGGTGCAGTAATTGGTGGTGTAACAGGTGCAGCGGCTGGTGCAATTATTGATAAAAAGAACCGTGCCGCCGGAGCTGTAATTGGGGGGGTAGCTGGTGCAGGTGTTGGTTATGGTATAGGTAGGCACATAGACAAAAAAAATGGTCGTAATTAATTTAACTTAAAGCCCCACAAACGGAATTCATTTAGGATTCCGTTTTTTTTATCAACTACATCCATTGTGAATTATTTTGACCTGATATTATTCTGCATCATTTTTTTAACGGGCTTGATTGGATTTAAAAGAGAATTTATTCGTTTATTTCTGCTGTTAATAAAATGGGCTGGTGCTGTTTTGTTAGCCTTGTTTTTATACCTGGATGTTGCCCCTATACTCAGCGCAAATTTTATCATCCACGATCAATGGCAACTTGCTGTATCTTTTTTCGTGGTTTTCACAATTGGTTTCCTTTTACTGTCGCTTGGCATTTACTTTATCAATAAGGTTTTGCGGCCTGAGCTTCACAATAGCAAAATTAATAGGATTGCCGGAATAATTCCGGGAGTTGCGCTAGGACTGTTACCAGCTTTACTAATTGTAAAACTGACCGCTATATCACTGTGGCCGGAAGCAGCTGCTGAAGCCAGGCAGGGAGTAATCACCCGTCCATTAAATAATTCAGCTGACTGGGCGATTAGTAAAATTAGCAACGTCATCACTACACCGACGAAGCAACAAATTTCCAGCGCTTTTGAAGTAAGTCCCGGCATTAATCTTTCTGAAGAATTTAAATGTACCAACTTCATTTCAAGAGCAGACCTTGAGCAACAATTATTGCAGTTGGTAAACATGGAAAGATCTGCTAAGGGATTAACAAAAGTTGTAGCAGATGAAGCATTGCGAATTGCAGCATTTAGGCATGCGGAAGATATGTTTACAAGAGGTTATTTTTCTCATGAAACACCTGAAGGAATTGATCCATTTGAAAGAATGAAGCGCCTCCATATTCGTTTTAAAACAGCAGGCGAAAACCTGGCTCATTCCAATGCGTTGCTACCAGCCCATACCGGGCTTATGAACTCCCCCGGACACCGAGCAAATATTTTAAATGTGCATTTCCGCAGACTGGGGATAGCCATTTTAGATGGAGGCGATAAAGGATTGATGATTGTTGAGGAGTTTAAAAATTAACAAGCCCCGGTAATATTATTCTGATAGCAATTTAGTAAGCCCCACCAAATATAAATAATGGCAAAACTTATAGTGGTTAATCCATCAACATCACTTCTATATTGTCCGCCTGCAGTGAACATATCGCTGCTTTTATCAAACATTTTTTGCCAAAAATATTTTATTCAATTTTTGAATTTCATTTCCTTCTTTTTCAATTACTAATCTTCGCCCAAATTTTATGGGGTAGTTATCAGTTTCTAATTCAGTAGGTAAAATTGCAGGCATTAACCATACT
>JANPNY010000513.1:0-5701 GCA_031427745.1 Chitinophagaceae bacterium
GCGTCTGCCTCTGCCTTAAGGCCAAATGAAATTTCCAGCAACAAGGCAGCCGATAGAATGGATGCCAGAGGATTGGCAACACCTTTACCAGTAATGTCGTGTGCAGAACCATGGATGGGCTCATAAACACCGGTGCCATCGCCGATAGAGGCTGATGCCAGCATGCCCATAGAGCCTGCAATTTGCGAGGCTTCATCCGTTAAAATATCACCGAATAAATTGGCGGTTACCACCACATCAAAACGGCAGGGGTCTTTAATTAACAGCATCGCCGTAGAATCTACAAACTGGTGCTCCACTTCCACATCCGGGTATTCCAACGCCAGTTTCTGAATTTCTTCTCTCCATAAACGGCTTGTCTCCAGCACATTTGCTTTATCAACGGAGCATAGTTTTTTCCGCCTTGTCCTCGCTGCTTCAAAAGCACGACGGCCAATTCTTTCCACTTCGTAGCGGCTGTATTCTGCCACATCGTAAGCTGTATCACCATTGTTTTTCCTTCCCTTTTCACCAAAGTAAATATCACCGGTTAATTCCCGGAAAAATAAAATATCTGCTCCTTTCAATATCTCCGGCTTAATGCTGGAAGCACTTAATAATTCATCGAATAATTTAATGGGGCGAAGGTTTGCATATAAACCCAGCTCTTTGCGCATTTTTAGCAATCCCTGCTCCGGACGAACTTTTGCAGATGGATCATTATCGTATTTTGGATGACCAACAGCTCCAAACAAAACTGCATCCGATTGCTTCATTTTTTCCAACGATTCGGCAGGTAAGGGATCGCCGGTTGCTTCAATAGCTGCATGACCAATCAATGCTTCATCGTACGTAAACTCATGATTAAATTTTAAAGCAATCTTATCCAAAACTTTTTTGCCTACTGCGGTTACTTCCTGCCCGATTCCATCGCCGGGAACTATTAAAATGTGTTTTTTTGCCATGTTGTTATTTTAAACTTTAAATAAGATTCAGCATTTTTTGTGTGGCTTTTATGGCGGAGACTGTTTGGTCACTATCCAGCCCACGTGTTTTAAATTCTTTGCCGTTATTGGTCCAGGTAATGATGGTTTCGCACAATGCATCCGATTTACCACCGGGCGGTATGCGTACTGCATAATCTGTTAATACCGGCAGTTCCAGCTTCTTCTTTTTATAAATGAGTTTTAGCGCATTCATAAATGCATCGTACTGGCCATCGCCCTGTGCATGCATTTCAAAAACTTCTCCGTGTACATTTATTTTTAAAGTAACAGACGGCTTTAGTTCTTTTGAATGCGTAAGCACATAGTTTTCAATCTGTACTTTTTCTTCAATGCTGTTACTATCCAGCACATCAGAAATAATGTAGGGCAAATCGGAGGGTGTTACTACTTCTTTTCGATCACCCAATTCAATAATACGCTGCGTAACTTTTTTTAAATCAGCATCGGATAACTGAATGCCCAGTTCCTGTAAATTATTTTCGATATTGGCCTTGCCACTTGTTTTGCCGAGTGCATATTTACGTTGCCGCCCAAAACGTTCGGGCATCAAGTCGTTAAAATACAGGCTGTTTTTTTTGTCGCCATCGGCATGTATTCCTGCCGTTTGTGTAAACACATTTTCTCCCACCACCGGCTTATTAACTGCAATTCTAAATCCTGAAAATGTTTCTACCAGCTTGCTTACTTTGTACAAAGATTTTTCAACCACGTTGGTTTTTACCTCTTTCATAAAGTCGTTCAAAACAGCAATGGTGCTTGCCAGTGGCGCATTCCCGGCACGTTCGCCCATGCCGTTTACCGTAAGATGCAGCCCATGGGCGCCGGCTTTTACGGCTTCCATTACATTGGCAATACTTAAATCGTAATCGTTGTGTGCATGAAAGTCAAAATGAATGGCCGGGTAACGCTTTACAATGGCAGCAATATATTCACCTGTTTCTGATGGAATTAATACGCCCAATGTATCGGGCAATAAAATTCTTTTTAGAGGTTGCGTTGAAAGAAAATCGAGGTATTGAAAAACATATTCCGGTGAGTTGCGCATGCCATTACTCCAGTCTTCGAGGTACACATTGCAATCAATATTTTTCGACTGAGCCAATGCAATTACTTCCCCAACTTCTTTAAAATGTTGTGCAGGCGTTTTTTTAAGCTGGTGGGTTAAATGATTTAAAGAACCCTTGGTTAACAGGTTCATTACTCTTGCCCCTGCCTGCAACATCCAGTCTACAGAAGTAGCGCCATCCACAAAAGTGAGTACTTCAATTTTATCAATAAATCCATTGGCGGCCGCCCATTCAGTAATTTTCTTTACTGCCTGAAATTCGCCTTCCGAAACCCGGGCTGATGCAATTTCAAGTCGGTCAACTTTTACTTCGGTAAGCAATAGTTGCGCAATGGTTAATTTTTCGGAGGATGAAAAAGATACACCGCTGGTTTGTTCGCCATCCCGGAGGGTGGTGTCCATTATTTCAATAGATCGTTGCAGTAAGCTCATTTTGGTTGGCTGGTTGTATGCCGATATTCACTTTGTTGTATTCGCTTCAATGTTGAAGGATAGTTGAAAATGATCGTATGTAAAAATCAATACAAACTCTTTGCAGCAAATGAAGTAATGTCTTCTTTCATTGCCTGCAAATAATCAATATCATCAAACCCATGGGTCATGTTATGCTTTTTGTAGGTGTTGATGGCGAAAGATTCATTTTCACCCGTTGCTAAAATAGTAATAGTTTGGTCAGGAAGATTTACTTTCAGTTCGGTTGCAGGATTGGCTTCGATGGCGGTGAAAATTTTATCTAAAAATTCCGGGCTAACCTGTACCGGTAGTATCCCGATGTTGAGGGCATTGCCTTTAAAAATATCTGCAAAAAAGCTGGATACCACACAACGGAATCCATAATCGTAAATGGCCCATGCTGCATGCTCCCGGCTGCTGCCGCTGCCAAAGTTTTTACCGCCCACTAATATCTGTCCACTGTAAATAGGATTGTTCAACACAAAATCCTGCTTTACTGTATTATCCGGATTGTATCTCCAGTCCCGGAAAAGATTATCACCAAAACCGGTACGTTCTGTAGCTTTTAAAAACCGGGCAGGAATAATCTGATCAGTATCTACATTTTCCATCGGCAGGGGAACTGCTGTGCTGGTGAGTATGGTGAATTTATCGTAGGCCATTGTTGATTTTTGATGTTTGATGTATGATGTTTGATTTTTGATGCTTGATGTTTGATTTTTGACTTTTGACTTTTGACTTTTGACTTTTGATGTTTTTGATTAGTTATTTCAAAACTTGTGTGGTTGTTTATCTTTTGCAAAAAAATAACAGCACCAGTTTGCAACAAAGACGATGATCAGAACTTCATCCACGGACAAAAAACTTGGAACACTTAGCAGCTTTTACAAAAAATCTCTTGGATCGGCTACTACACCCGATACGGCTGCAGCGGCTGCTACCAGCGGACTTGCCAGCAATGTGCGGCTGCCGGGTCCCTGGCGACCTTCAAAATTTCTGTTGCTGGTGCTAACAGCATATTTACCCGCCGGCACCTTATCGTCGTTCATTGCCAAACAAGCTGAACAACCGGGCTGGCGTAACTGGAAACCAGCTTCTGTAAGGATATCTAAAATGCCTTCTTCTTTAATCTGGCTTTCTACAATGTGCGATCCGGGAACCAGCCAGGCAGTAATATTATCAGCCTTTTTACGACCCTTTACGATGGAAGCAAACTGGCGAAAATCTTCGATACGGCCATTGGTGCAGCTGCCTAAAAATACATAGTCAACTTTTTTGCCCAGCATTTTTTCATCTTCTGCAAAGCCCATATAATCCAGCGATTTTTTATAAGATGCTTCACCATCTTTTACGATGGCTGCCAACGGAATATTTTTAGAGATACCGGTTCCTAAACCAGGATTGGTACCGTAGGTAATTTGCGGTTCAATATTATCTGCATGAAAATTCAATTCCAAATCAAACTGTGCATCGGCATCTGTTTTTAGCGTTTTCCAGTAAGCAACTGCTGTATCCCATGCTGCTCCTTTGGGTGATTTATCACGACCGTTTAAATAGGCAAAAGTGGTTTCGTCCGGTGCAATCATGCCGCCTCTTGCGCCACTTTCTATAGACATGTTGCAAACCGTCATCCGGCCTTCCATACTCATTTGCTCAAACACTTCACCGGCATATTCTACAAAATAACCAGTAGCGCCGCTGGCTGTAATTTGCGATATAATATAAAGGGCAACATCTTTTGGTAAAACGCCCTTGCCTAATTTGCCAGCTACATTAATGCGCATTTTTTTTGGCTTGGGTTGCATGATACATTGTGATGCTAATACCATCTCCACCTCGGAAGTGCCAATACCAAATGCAATGGCTCCAAATGCGCCGTGGGTGGAGGTATGGGAATCGCCACATACAATCGTCATACCCGGTTGGGTAATACCATTCTCTGGTCCTACCACGTGAACGATACCATTTTTAGGATTGTTTAATCCCCAATGAGAAATGCCATATTTGGCTGCATTATTTTCCAGGGCTTGTAACTGGTTGGCAGAAAGTGCATCCTGCACCGGCAAATGCTGATTAATAGTAGGTGTATTATGATCGGCTGTTGCAAAGGTTTTGTCGGGAAATATTACAGCTACTCCCCTGTTCTTTAATCCCAAAAACGCCACCGGGCTGGTAACTTCATGAATAAAGTGCCTGTCGATGAAAAACACATCCGGACCATCTTCAATTTTTTTTACCACGTGGGCATCCCAAACTTTATCAAATAAGGTAGAAGCCGTATTGCTCATGTTTATAATTTTTAATTAATTGTTTGATCATTAAAATAAGAGTGCAAAATTCGACAATATTTGCCTAATAGCCATTTATTTTTAGAATTTTATTTACCAGATGGGTTTTTGGTTGAATAAAGCAATGATAGCCTGAACGATTGTTGTAATTAACAGAATGTCGGCTTCAACATATCTGCTGCTGGTAATTGAGTAAGTGCTGCCAGAAACGGAAATAACCATAACGAAAATAACCATGGATAAAACCATGGTTACCTACCAACTACTGATTGGTATATTTAAAAAAACTTTGTGCTGAATAACAATATCATTTGCCGGAATGAAACCTATCAACTCCTTCAACAACTATTTTCAACAACAAGACCTTTTTTTAAAATGCTTATTTCTTCAACATTGCCAGTAATTGCCTGGCTGCTTCTGCGGATGATGCAGGGTTTTGACCAGTGATTAACAAACCATCTGCAACAACATAACTAGCCCAATCAGCAGCTTTTGAATAGATACCGCCTTTGCTTTTTAATTCATCTTCCAGCAAAAAAGGAACGATATCGGTTAACTGAACTGCAGCTTCTTCTGTGTTGGTAAATCCGGTTACTTTTTTACCATGAACCAACGGATTACCATTTTCATCTTTTACATTTAATAAAACAGATGGTGCATGACAAACAGCTACAACCGGTTTTTTGCTTACCCAAAAGGATTGTATCAGGTTGATGGAATCCTCGTCGGTAGTTAAATCCCACAAAGGTCCGTGGCCACCCGGATAAAAAACGGCGTCATAATCGTCGGCAGACAGTTCGGATAATTTATGGGTGTGGGCCAGTAATTCCTGCAAGGGCACATCTTTATCATAGCGATGCGTAGCTTCTGTCTGGTTGGCTGGTTCAGCACTCTTGGGATCAATAGGG
>JANPNY010000514.1:0-1883 GCA_031427745.1 Chitinophagaceae bacterium
AAAGATCATCGGCTAACCCGATATTATTCAACAGCACATTGCCTAAATTTTCAGCATATATTTCGTAAGTAAGATCTGCGGTGTTACTGTTTATTTTTGTACTACTCAATAGCCTTTTGGTGCAACCAACAGATGGTGTAACGCTGGTATTGTCAATGGGCAGTTGTCCATTTTGAAAAGCCTTTTCAGCACCCAATACATTGTTTGCAATATTGTAATCGTAATAATAACAGGCATTGGTGAAGTCGGCACCGGTTAGTTCCAAAAGACCGTTGAGGTAGGCAATTCCATAACAATCTTTAGGCAGTGTTTGCAAATAGGCAGCGGTAGCAGTGGTGGTTGTGTTGTAGTTGTTTATTTCATACAGTTGGCTCACGCCGTTTCCGAGGCAGGCAAACATTCTGCCATTGGGTAAAATAGTAAGGTCGCCGCTGGCAATGGTATTGGGAAAACGGCCGGTGGGAAATTGTAAAATTCTTGAATTGATAACTAAGCCCGTATTTACATCAAATTTATCGAGACTGCATTGTCCTGTGGTGGGGTTGTAATTAGAAAATGACCAGAGGTCTCCATTATTATCAAACTCAAAATTATTACTCACATAGCTGTAGGAATAAGTGGGTGTTACGGGAATAGATAGAGGGCAGGTAATGTTTACCGACAGGCCAATATCCAGTACCCAAATTTTTGTTTGAATGCCATCTCTTACATCAGCAACATACACTTTATTATTTGCCGGATTGTAGGCAATAAAAACACTGTAAATACTGGCTGTTTGTGCTGCAAGATTGCAATTGGCTAATAAAACAGGACTTCCGGTTAACGGGTTTTTTATCATGGAGAACCAGGGCAGGCTGCTGTTATTACAGGCACTACCACCAAAATTTACCAGCACGGAGTTTTGAGCCGTTGAAAAATGGCAACATACAAAAAGGCCAAAAACAAGCAGGTTTAGTTTTATTACAGCAAATGCTTTCATAACAGGAAATTAAAAATTGACTAACAAAATACCATATCCATTGTTAAAGAAAATTTGGGTAGTTATTACATTTTAGCAAGAGGATATAAGGATAGGTGCGATGAATAATTGTATCGTAAATATAGCTTTTAAATGGCTGTTATAAATCAGTTGTAGCATTATTCCATTACAACCTGCTTTAAACGCCAACAACTTTTCGTTTGGAAAAGTTGTTGGCGTTTTTAATTATTTCGGTGGTAGTAGAGTCTTTAATCCTTCTTCTCAAAAAGTTCTTTTTTGCCTACCACTTTCACTTTGTCTTTTGCTTTTAATTTTTTACTTACCACTTCATAGGGGCCGCTAACCACCTGGTCACCCTCCTTTAGGCCTTCTGTTATTTCAATATTGTTGATGTCCTGGATGGCCGTTTTTACTTTTACTTTTTTTACCAATCCATCTTTATCAATAACAAAAACTACCACCTCAAGATCGTCCATGCTAGCTGATTTTTTGGGGTCGATGGTTTCGTCTGGTTTCTTTTTTTCTACTTGCAGGCTGTCGTTTTTATCCCTGGTTGTAACTGCATTAATAGGTACACTCAATACATTTGGATGGGTTTTGGTTTGTATATCTGCACTTGCACTCATACCCGGTTTAAAGGGAAAACTGCCTCTTGCCAATAAATCAGCATAGCTTTCGGGGAGCAGGCGTACATATACTTTGTAGTTGGTAACGTCGTTGCTGGTATTGGCCAAAGCAGTTTGTGTGGATGCGCCGTTGTTGCTACTGGCAATTTGGGTGACAATACCTTTAAATTTGCGATCGCTGTAGGCATCTACCGTTACAATTACGCTATCGCCGAGGTGTACTTTGGGTACATCACTTTCGCCGACATCTACCCTTATTTCAATTTTTCTCATGTCTG
>JANPNY010000515.1:0-3580 GCA_031427745.1 Chitinophagaceae bacterium
TGATGTTCACATGCCTTACTGCTTTTTTATGAGCGACTAAGCCCGCCAATAGCGGACACTTATCATGTTACGGCATGATTTTGAAGATTGCAAATGTAGGGTTTTAAAATGATTTTAAATCTCATCGTACCCGTATCCATAATAAAACTTAGAAAAAATGATAATAAAGAGACTTTAATCGAAATTAAAATACTAACTCAATATCTTTCCCGGAATAGCCGCAATCAGTTGCCTGGTATAGGCTTCCTTAGGTGAGTAATAAATTTCATCGGCGCTACCCTGTTCAATAATTTTCCCGTGCTGCATTACCATTATCCGATCGCTGATATAATGAACAACCGATAAGTCGTGGGAAATAAAAATGGCGGTAAAGCCAAATTCATTTTTTAAATCATTGATAAGATTGAGCACCTGTGCCTGCACGCTGATATCAAGTGCACTCACACTTTCATCAAAAATTAAAAAAGACGGATTAAGCGCAAGGGCACGGGCAATACAAATCCTTTGGCGTTGCCCTCCGCTAAACTGATGTGGGTAGCGTGAAAAATGATCTGGGGACAGATTCACTTTTTCCAGCAGTTCTATCACTTGTTGTTTACGCACTTTATTGGTGCCGGGCATGTGATGCACCTGCATTGGTTCTAAAATGGCACTTCCAATGGTCATCCGTGGATTAAGCGACCCATAAGGATCCTGGAAAACTATTTGAAGGTTTTTTCTTACTGTTTGCAAATTGGCGGCAGATAAATGCGCAATATTGGTACCGTCTAAAATTATATTACCTGCAGTGGGTTTCACTAATTGGAGTATGGCCCTGCCCAGGGTAGTTTTTCCGCAACCGCTTTCGCCCACTAATCCAACAATCTCTCCTTTTTGTACACAAAAACTAACATCATCCACCGCTTTAAACGGCTCCTCATTTTTACCAAATAACTTTTTCTTTCCTGGATAAAACACTTGTAAGTTTTCAACAACAAGCACATTTTCGTGAGATATATCCTGTGTTAGCGTGGTTTGCTGAAGAGGTGCATTTTTGACTGGGTTGTCAGTTTTTGCAGGATCATTGATGCTACTAACATTTAAAAAATCATCTACAACAGATAACCGATGGCCACGAGGGTGGTTACCAGGCCTGCAAGCCAGCAATGCTTTTGTATAAGGATGTTGGGGATGTTTAAGTACAGCCGAGGTTATACCTTGCTCTACAATCTCACCTTTATACATAATGAGTACTTTATCAGAAATATCCGCTACCAGGCCAAGATCGTGGGTAATAAAAATAACACCCAGCCCCAATTCCGATTGCAATTCTTTTATGAGGGTTAAAATAGTTTGTTGCACAGTTACATCCAATGCTGTAGTGGGCTCATCAGCAATTAAGAGCGCAGGATTACAGCTCATTGCCATCGCAATCATTACCCGTTGCTTTTGGCCTCCGCTTAATTGATGGGGATACCTGTCAATCATTCCGGCAGGGTTTGGCAAGCGTACTTTTTCAAACAACTTAATGGCCTTTTCTTTTGCTAATGGGGCTGATACCTTCTGATGTAAACGAATGGCTTCCATTACCTGGTAGCCACAGGTAAATACCGGGTTTAGGGAAGTCATCGGCTCCTGGAAAATCATGGCAATATCTTTTCCCCTGATGGCATTGAGTTCAATATCGCTTAAGCCCAGCAAATCAATAACCTTGTTTTCTTTATACAATGTTACTTGTCCCTTTACGGTTGCCTGTTTTGGCAACAACGACATCAATGATAAAGACGTAACCGATTTGCCAGAACCAGACTCGCCCACCAATGCTACCAATTCTCCGGGCTCTACATCAAAGGAAATGTTTTTAACAGCCAGGGTAGTATGCCCATCTGCAATAAAATCAACGGACAGATTTTTTACGCTTAATAAAGTCTCACTCATGGAAGCTAAAATTAGCAAATATGTGCAGCCAGATAAAAATTCATTTTCCGTATTTTTGCGCTCCCTTGTTTAGTAATGCGTTGAATGCTGAAATTGCTGCCAACCACAAACCACAAAAACACAAATAATAATTATGGGAAGGATATTTGAAGTTAGAAAAAGTTCCATGTTTGCCCGCTGGGATAAAATGGCTAAAAACTTTACCCGTATTGGTAAAGAAATTGTGATTGCAGTAAAAACAGGCGGTCCCGATCAAAACGCCAATGCTGCATTACGTCGTTGTTACCAAAATGCCCGAAGTGTTGGTATGCCCAAAGACAGAGTGGAAGCGGCTATAAAAAGAGCCATGGGTAAAGAGATGGTTAACTATGATGAAATTTTATATGAAGGTTACGCTCCCCATGGCATTGCCATTTTGGTAGAAACAGCGACAGATAATTCTACCAGGACGGTTGCCAATGTTCGCATGCATTTTACCAAAAGCGGTGGCAGCCTGGGTACCAGTGGCAGTGTTGCTTTTACTTTTAATCATATGGGAGAGTTTAAAATAAAAAGTGCCGGGCTAAATATAGATGACCTGGAACTGGAACTGATTGATTATGGGCTGGAGGAAATTGGGGAAGATAGTGAAGGAAACATTGTTATCCGGACAGCCTTTAATGAGTTTGGCCACATGGCTAAAGCTCTGGAAGAAAAAAAGATTGAAGTACTTACCGCTGAATTGACCAGGATTCCTACCAACACTGTGGAACTTAGCGAAGAAGCTGCCCAGGACGTATTTAAACTGGTAGATAAATTAGAGCAGGATGAAGACGTACAGAAAGTATATCACAATCTTAAATAAAAAATTTAAGCATCAGGCATAAAAAAACCCTCCAGATGGAGGGCTTTTTATTGCAATTAATTTATTAGTAACTCCATAAATCGAGTTCGTAATTAAATATCTTTTCTTTAATTCTTTCACCTTCCAGTAATTGAAATATTCCGTTCCCTTTAAGACCAGGAATTTCGTCGAGGTATTTATTAAATGGATTGTCGATGGTACTTTTTATGATACGACCGCTAAACATTCTACTTTCAAACAGTTCTTCCCAGCTTTGTCTTTGGCCATAATTTCTACCATTATAGATATCATACTTCGCAAAAACAGGCCTCAAATCAGGATAATAAATCCAGAATAATTCATTATCAACACCCACCAATTGGTTTGTTTGAGAAGAATAAACATTGTACAAAGGAGCAATACCAAGTATCCTCCAGAATAAACGGGATGATTCCTTATCAAAAATTACTTCTTCTTTAATCCGGAATTTAGTGAAAGAGTCCAACACAATATCTCTAGATTTGGTAATGTACGAAACGTTACCTGCAGAGTCATACACCTGTATCTGAACTGGCTCACCGGTTATTTTTCTAACCACTTCTGCCTTTGTCATTGGTGTAGTAAAACGGTCATCAATTGCAGAAAAAACTGTAACTGAACTATCCTGTATTGCCTGCATTAAAATGGAAATAAACCTTTGGTTACCGTTATTTTCGTCTGCAGCGTAGCGGAAAGGCAAATTAATTTTTTCTCTCGTATCTATATCACGCCAGATTTTATGGCGGTAAACCGCATCATCCACTCTTAGGTGTTCGTATGGCAAAGGTGTTCTGTCACGGA
>JANPNY010000516.1:0-5494 GCA_031427745.1 Chitinophagaceae bacterium
CCTTCTCCACCTGTCCGGAGTGCGAGGGCCGGGGCACCATCTCGTTCGGTCAGGGCAGCTTTGCCGTGAGCCGGCCCTGTCCGCAGTGTCGCGGGCGCGCCCAAACAAAAGGCTACAATTATTACATCACTGATAGTACAAGCAATAGCCTGGTGCGAATGGAACGGGCATCCAAAAGAAAAACAGTAGTGGAAGCTGCCATGGAAAATTATATCAATGGAATACCGGATACCATTTCAGTGGTACACAAAAAATTCAGTTTCACCATCGGGTTAAAAAGAATTGAAAGATAATGTTACAAGGAAACTTTTTTACCATCAGTAGTATAGAGACAACGGGCTTTGAAGTAAAAGCAACGCTGATAATAAATGCCGCCCATAAAATATTTGAAGGGCATTTTCCCGGCCAGCCTGTTGTGCCTGGCGTATGTATGATGCAAATGGTTAAGGAGATCACAGAGCAGGTGGTTGAAAAAAAATTAAACCTGTTAAAAGCCAGTGAAATGAAATTTTTAGCCATCATAAATCCGCAGGAAAATAATATTATCCAGACAACTTTAAAATATGCCCCTGAAGAAAATGGGCAAATAGTAGTATCGGCAGTATTTTTTAAAGACGAGCTGAGTCATTTTAAATTTAAAGGGCTTTTCAAATTTCAATAGCAGCTTCAGTTGTTTCGTGCTTTGCAAGTGTCAGGAACTTAATAAAAAAGCCTCCTGAAATTCCAGGAGGCTTTAATAAAAAACATTCTTCCAAACATTTCCAGGTTAAAAATTAAATAAACAGGCGATTCCAAATATATTAGGTTTCTCATCCACCAGCATTCCATTACTATCAGTTCGTTTGTTTGCGTTTATCCCTTTCATGTAAGAAAAGCGTACTTCAATATTTCTATGTTTTCTTCCCACACCAAAACGCAACCCGGCATTGCCTGCAGGGCCAAAGGCATTAATACTGTACGTGTCATCATAACTATCTAAAAAATCACCATGATGATATCCAAAGCCGGCGCCAACAAAATAGCCAAACTTTTGCCTGTTTTCTTTTGTAGATCCTCTCCCCATATTTAAGGTAATAATGACCGGGGCATTTAGTACAAAGCCAACAGCAACCGTTTCATTATAACTGTTTGTATAGGATGAAGCAGAGACAGTTAAGCCAACACTCAATGGAATGCCAACGGAAACAGATAAGCTTTCATTTTCCAGGAAATTAAATCTTGGGGAATAAATAAATCCTTCTCCAACGGTGGTTTTCCCTCCCGGAGAAGATCCTACAAATATTGTAAGACCGGCACCATTCATAAAGGTTTGGCAAAAAGCAGCACCGGTAGTAAATAATAAGGCAAATAGTAAGGTAATTTTTTTCATGATAAAAATTTAGAGTTGAATGTAGAACAGTTTTAAACGGGCTACTGAGTGAATTAAATTTGCAACAATAATATGTCAAATAATTGGATAAAATTAATCGGGTTAATGACACAACTGCTATTTTTCTTTACCCAAAAATAACAAGATAGAAAAGCCTAATCGCAATATTAGAATGTCCTGTAATTTTAAATTTTCATTTTGAGTTTATAAGATCAATGACAGCGTCTCTTACTTCAATTAAGGTATATAAATGAAGTATCTTCGGTAAAACAAAACAGGATGAATGATTTCGATACCATCATAATTGGTTCAGGTGCAGGTGGGCTTTCAGCAGCACTTTGTCTTGCAAGGGCCGGGCAAAAAATTGCCGTAATTGAGCAGCATTATGTACCGGGCGGATGGTGTCATAGCTTTTATATTCATGGTCATCGGTTCAGCCCTGGTGTACACTATATCGGGCTAATGGATAAAGGAGAATCAACAAGCAATTTGTATGAAGGTTTGGGCATTGCCAATGACCTTGTTTTTTTTAGAATGAATGCGAAGGCATACGAGCATTGCCGGATTGGAGATGAACGTATTGACATGCCTGCAAATGTTGATGAGTTATACAAATCGTTGGCGGAAAGATTTCCGAAAGAAAAAAAGGGATTAAAAAAATATTTACAGCTCATCCGTAATGTAAGTGAGCAGTTATACTTGATTCCTAAAATGAGCGGATTCTGGGATAATATTACCATTCCATACCGTACCCGCCATTTGGGCAAATATGCCTTGTTTAGTTTAAAGCGGGTGGTGGGCTGGCATATCAAAGATCCTTTGCTGCAAAAAGTGCTCAACATTCAATGTGGAGATCATGGCCTGCCACCTTCCAAAGCAAGTTTTCCTTTACATTGTGCATTAATGGCGCATTATTTTCAGGGCGGATTTTATCCAATGGGTGGCGGTGCTGCTATTGTAAAAGCCATGACCAAAGGAATTAAAAAATATGGTGGTGTAATAAGAACAGGGCAGGGAGTTAAACGCATTCTCGTAGAACAAAAAGAAGGCAATAAAAAATTAAACGCCGTAGGAGTAGAGTTGGAAAATGGGGGAATATTAAGGGCAAAAAGAATCATCTCCAACACAGATCCTACTGCAACATTTAAGATGGTGGGTATAGAAAACCTGAGCCTGAAATTAAAGGCAAAATTGGCTAAAACCCATTATTCAGTAACATCACTGATGTTCTTTTTAACAGTAGATATGGATGTACGTAAAGCCGGTCTGGATTCGGGAAATATCTGGATGATGCCTGACCGTGATATGGATGACCTGCATGAAGATCTTGCCGAAGTGGATATACTGGCAACAGATGAATTTTCAGGATTGTTTATCAGTTGTTCCTCATTAAAGGATCCTTCCAGTTATAATGGCCGGCATCATACAATTGAAGTGGTTACATTTATAGACTATGATTCCTTTAAAGCAAAACTTAACAACGGTGATAAGGATTCGGAAGCGTATAAAAATTTAAAGGACCGCCTTTGCCAGAAATTAGTGAACACACTTGAAAAAGTGGTGCCGGGTATCAGCAATAATATTGTACAGATACAATTGGGTACACCACTTACAAACGAGCACTATATCAAGTCAACCAAAGGTAATGTTTACGGCACTGAAAAAGGGTTTTATCAAACAGGCCCTTTTTCATTTACCGCAAAAACAGAAATAGAAAATCTGTACATGTGCGGCGCAAGTATCATGGCACATGGAGTAGCAGGCGCTGCTTATTCCGGCATAAAGACGGCAGCTTTAATTTTAAATTGTAAAGAATATGATCTTATAAAGCAAGATGAAACACAGCATGTGAGAATCTATGATGCAGAAGATAATACCCATTGGCCGGAATGGTTGCATCAAAAAATGGCGGATAAAAAAAGAAGGGCTGAGTTGGAACCGAAAGAACTTTCTAAAGTGGTTTAATGATATGTTTTGTATTTGCGAAGGTGACAAAATTGAAATTCTCTTTAAAAAATGAATAAGGTTATTCCTACAGATTTATTGCAGTTACTTTTTACTCACTATACTATTTTTCCACGTCGTTCCTATTAAAAATTACCAGCCTTTTTTTGTTACTATAACCCACGACTTATCAAATCCCAATTTCTTTATAAATTCTTTTTTGTCCAATAACTCGGGAGATTTTAGTTTTACATGAATATTTTGTGCTGGTACATTTTCAATGATGGTGAATTGGGTTCCTCCTGACTGCCACGCAAACTTGTGCTCATTGTTTCGTTTAAAGTAACCTTGAAGATTTCTTCCTTTATTCCATTTCCAATAAAAGAGTTCGGGGTCATATCTGATAGTTTCAAATTCAAAAATAACAATTTCAGTTAAGTCACCAGAACGGATAAGAACCACAGTTCTAAGGTGTTCATGAGTTTCTCTAACCTTTGAAACTTTACTGTTAAAAATATCTAAGACAAGTGCACCCGTTTCATCTGGATCTGTTTCTCCAGGCTTTATTCTATGTCCATCGTAAGCATATTGAAGATCATTCCTGCCGGAAATTAATCGAACGGTTTTAACTTTAGCAGGGTTTTCAAGTTTTACGGATTTAGCACTCCAAGCTGTGTTTCCCAAAATAATATCATCCAATCCTACTGGATGATATGACCATTTTGCGCCTATTGCTTCGGCAAAAATTTTTTCCCACTCTGATCCCTGCACATCAGAACTTCCTCGAGTTGACATAATATATACCAACTGCTCACTAATTTTATAAGGTAAATCAGAAGGGAAATCGTTTAATTTAAATGCAGGAACGCTATGCGACATCGTCCTCATTTTTGGCTTAGGTCTTTCCATTTAATGTTTATTGTATGACACTTCGTATTCCCTTAAAATTGAAGTCATGTCCATGGAGGTGGCAACATAAGGGAGAAGTTTTAAAATAACTGCTTTTACTATATTTACAGGAACTGCGTTACCAGCTTGCTTTCTGGCTTGTGAATCGTTACTTACAATTTTATATGTGTCAGGAAAACCTTGGAGCCTGAACATTTCTCTTGGCGTTAAACGTCTTTCACCGTTTACAAGCAAATAATTGTATGATGCTCCTGCCCTTAACGCACAGGAATAAGGATAAGAACAAATGTTGCCCGCTTTATTCTCGTGCCAAATCGAAAGTTTATATGCCGACTTATGTTTTTCTTTTCTTTTTTCTTTTATATAGTCTGATGCAATATGTTTTTTGTCAATTTTCTTTTCTAAAATTTCGCTCAATGGTTTAAACGGTCTAATAGGAGAAGGATACGAAAACATTATAGGTTCTCTATGTCCAACAATTAAAACCCGTTCTCTCTTTTGTGGTAGGCCATAATCAAGAGCATTAAGTACAGTATACTGAACATGGTAGCCTAAGTCTTGCAAAGTTTTGATAATAACTTTTAGTGTTTGTCCTTGATTGTGTCCTACTAATTGCTTAACATTTTCAAGAATGAAAGCTTTTGGTTTTTTTTCTTTTATGATACTTGCTATATAAAAAAATAAAGTTCCCCTTGTATCGTCGAAGCCTTTCATTTGCCCAATAATACTGAACGGCTGGCAAGGAAAACCAGCAAATAAAATATCGTGGTTAGGAATGTTTTTAGGATCAACCTTTGTTATGTCACCTGTTGGTCTATGTCCAAAGTTTGTTTCATAAGAATCTTGGCAGTATGTATCTATATCCGATGAAAATACACACTCCGGAATTAAGTCATTTTCAATACAAGCTTGATCCATACCAACACGAAAGCCTCCGATTCCACAAAACAAGTCAATAAAGCGAAGTTTTTCCATTATAAATATTTTAGACAAATTTAAGGTGCTTAGTTTAAAAGTTAGCAATATATTGCTAATATTTTTAGGATATTTTATCAATTATTAAACTGGTTCTCTAAAATTTTGTACACCAGTATAAAACTATGCTGAATACTGTTATAGTTGTTGTAGATAAGTACATTTTTATATCCTGTTTTAGCAGCAGTTTTTTTAATCATGTGCTCCGGGATAGTTTGTTTTTGAAGTATGTCGCAACAAAGCCATAACCCCATGGAAGTAGCTGTAGGATATTCACCACTCATGTGTTTAAACCTG
>JANPNY010000517.1:0-1610 GCA_031427745.1 Chitinophagaceae bacterium
CATATTTTTCAATCTGCACATCTTCCAACCGTCTTAATTTATTTCTCAAATCAAAACGAAGGGGTTTGTTTTTATCTTTTCCATTTGCATTGTCATTGTTCAGGTAATTAATATGATTGCGTGTTGCACATGCTATTATTATTGCATCCAAAGCATGGTGCCGGTGGTCAATTCGTTTTTTAGAGAAACCTTTCTGTAATTCAAGAGGAACCTGTGTTTGAAAAACCAGCTTACCTGCTTTATTTGTCCATTCACCAAATTTAGTGCTGTTGGTTAATTTGTTCAGCCGTTCAAAGCGTGGTGTTATAATAGTGTTCCAAACATCATTCAATCCCCAATCCTGTTTTAATATAGAGGTAATACCGCCACTGCTTGCAATCACATTTTTTGATATGGCTTCCAACTCGTTTTCTTCACGAACAATATTTGACATGAGTGATTTAACCACCTTGCTAATGTACCTGCTATCATTCATCTGCCTTTCAATAAATGCTTCAGGAATTTCATCCATCAGCAGCTTCTTCATTTTTCCCCTGCTTTTTGAGTAGTGTGCTTTTACAAAATCTTCGTAATCTTTTACCGAAAACAACTTCACTTTTTTACCATAGCTTAATTCAATAATTTTCTCTGAATTATCTTTTATGTACTGATATGCGAGACGATTGTCTTTGTCATTATTTACTTCTACTTCGCAAATAACTTTGTTGCTGAATGAATCATCAAAATACCTTGACTGCGGAATAATGTGTTCAATATCGTATGCCCTTGTAAAAAGTTTATTCAATGGAATGATTTCACCTGTATAGGGTGACCTATATTGCTGTTGCAGCCAGAGTTTATACCGTATTAATTCTGCTGAAGTGGGTTGAGAAAGCTTTGCAATTTTTGCAATATCATCAGGCAGGGTTCCGTTTGCTGAACTCAATGCACCTTCTTCAAAAATCTTTAAAATCTCTTGCTGCATGGGCGAATATGGACGTACGTTTTCAACATCGGTATCATTTAAAAGTTCAGCCAACAAGGCTTTAATGCGCAGATTGGTATTTTCATTCTCATTTATTTTGTCCGTCAACTGCTTCCGTTTATCTGCGGGGTTCTTCATTTCCCGTCCAAGCTCAATATGTATTTCATCAAAGAAGTTTTCCTTACCATTGCCATATTGCTGCCAGATATCACGAACCACCTGCAATGTCTCATTGATTACTTGCTCCACTATAGGATTACGTAAACTATGTTGCTGCAAACGTTGAATGTCTTTTGCAGTTTTCCATTTGATTATCAACCCTTCCTCTGAATGACGGTCATAAACAATATATGATACCAGCCATTGCGGTAAGCCCTGAAAATGGTTTATAGAGGTAAGATAAAATGCTTTATCTCTTACCCTGTTTTTTATAGCTTCATCATATTCACCATTAATAATTTTCTCTATTCTGTTTCTTGTAATGGCATCTATGTTTTGTTCCTGCCAATATTTTCCCATCCGCATCAACGGCAAAAACTTTTTGATAGCCTTTGAAGAATACGAAGCATATTCCTTTTCTAAACGAGGAAACTTTTTGAATTGTTCTACAAAGTCATTACCTAACTCATTCTTATCAGCAAATGTT
>JANPNY010000518.1:0-3433 GCA_031427745.1 Chitinophagaceae bacterium
CCTTGTCACTTTTATTATGTGAGAGGAGAATACATCGTAATTGAAATAAGAAAAGATATTTGGCAGGCAAAAACGGATGATATCTTCCAGCAAAATAATATGCTGCTCTTGTTGTCTCGACGGCAGCTGAACAAATCTTGGCAGCCTGCGTGCTGGCACAGATACCAAAGCAAATCGTTGCGGAATACTCTTGTCTTGTTTTGACAATTTGCAGGCCAGGTAAATAGATTTATCGCTGAGTGTAGGAAAAGCCTGTATACTTTCAATCATCAGCGGAACAATATTGCTGCGGATTTCTTCATTAAAATAATCCAGCACAAATTTTTGTTGCACACGGGTTAGTTGCTTTTCTGTAACCAGAAATATTTTTTGCTTTTTTAGTTCACGGAGAATTTCATTCCATATCCGGTCAAATTCCTTTTGTTGTTCTATCACTTTTTCCTGAATCTCTTCTAATATAATCCCGGGAGATATTTCCAGGTGCATATTGCCTTTGTTGCCCACTTCAATCATCCGCTTTAGTGTGGCCACTCTTACCCTGAAAAACTCATCTAAATTGTTAGAAAATATGCCCAGGAATTTGATGCGTTCCCTCAATGGAACCGTATCATCCGCAGCTTCCTGTAATACCCGGCTGTTAAATGATAACCAACTAATATCCCTGGTAATTGTTTTTTGATTTTTTAACCTGTTCATACTGTAAGTACCGTTTTACAACTGATGAATGCCTGTGTGCAAATGCCGGTTTTGTTGAAAAATGAATGCTGTTAAAACACTCGTTTATAAATTTGAGATCGATAAAATTAGCTGTTTTACGTTTATGCTGATATTAAATTTTGATAAGTATTGCTGGATGCCTATTACACCGTGTCGCCTACAACGAGGCCGTTGATGGTTTATTATGCTGCGTATAATATGGCTCGTTTATTACAAACAATGAGATTAAAAACATTGGCCGGCTTATGAAATACTTCAACCACAAAATCCTTATTTTTGCGCCATGACAACAGAACAAATTAAAGGTATGAGGGACCGTTTGGGGGTCTTGAGGAGGTTTCTTTGACGTCGCTAACAGAGAAGCAAAAATAGAAAACGATAAGCAACTGACACTTTCACCCGGCTTTTGGGATAATAATGCCCGGGCCACTTCCATTTTAAAAGAAACGAAGGTTAATGAGTATTGGGTAAATATGTACCACCAGGTAGAATCTTTAATTGAAGATTTTGCCATACTTTTTGATTTTTGGAAAGAAGGGGAAACCAGTGAAGAAGAGGTGAAAGAAGCATTTGATAAAGCTACTGTAGCAATTGATGAAGCTGAATTTAAAAGCACCCTTAATGAGCCTACGGATGATTTGCCGGCAGTATTGCAAATTAACAGTGGGGCAGGTGGTACCGAAAGCCAGGACTGGGCAGAAATGCTTGCCCGCATGTACCGCATGTACGGCGAAAAGCAAGGCTGGACGGTTAGCGAACTCGATTGGCAATGGGGCGATGGAGCAGGCATAAAAACCTGTACATTTCAATTTGATGGTCCGTTTGCGTATGGGTTTTTAAAAGCTGAAAGTGGTGTGCACCGCCTGGTACGCATCAGTCCGTTTGACAGCAATGCCCGAAGGCATACTTCTTTTGCCAGTGTGCATGTATATCCATTAATTGATGATAGTATTGAAATAACGGTGAACCCTGCAGATACAGAGTGGGCCTTTTTTAGAAGCGGCGGTAGCGGCGGACAAAATGTGAACAAGGTTGAAACTGCGGTGCGGCTTACGCATAAACCGTCTGGTTTTATTGTTGAATGCCAGCAGGCACGCACGCAAGGCGAAAACCGGGAAAAGGCAATGGCTATGTTAAAAAGTCGCCTTTACGAAGAAGAAATGCGCAAGCGCCAGGAAGCACTCGATGCCACCAACTCCAGTAAGAAAAAAATTGAATGGGGCAGCCAGATACGCAGTTATGTTTTTCATCCATACAAAATGATTAAAGACCACCGTACCGGGTATGAAGTGGGTAATGTTGGTCCGGTTATGGATGGAGAAATTGACGGATTTATTAAGGCCTACCTGATGAGTGAAAAGGAAATGAGTTCATAAAATTTTGTTTATTATTTTACTACTGTTGAAATGGAATTCATAAGATTTAGCCTTGATTATTTTACCTGTAAATTTATAAATACATCCTACTAAAATTTAAAAATATCTTTTATGCAATACGGAGATTTTTACTATCCCATACCGGTAAATGAGCCAGTTCTTAATTATGCACCAGGCAGCACCGAAAAGAAACGATTAAAAGAAGTACTGAAAGAATTAAAAAGTACGAAAGTAGATGCGCCCATGTACATTGGCAACGAGGAAGTGCGAACAGGAAAAAAGGTTGCCATACGCCCGCCGCATGAACACAAACATATACTGGGTTATTTTCATGAAGGAGATGCCAGCCATGTTAAGCAATCCATTGCTGCCGCTATGAAGGCTAAAGAAAACTGGGCCAGCCTGAGCTGGGAAAACAGGGCCAATATATTCTTAAAAGCTGCTGATTTATTGGCTACTACATACAGGCCTTATATCAACGGAACAACTATGCTGGGGCAAAGTAAAAATGCTTACCAGGCCGAGATAGATGCAGCCTGCGAACTAATCGATTTTCTTAGGTTTAATGTTCACTTTTTAAGTGAAATTTATAGGCAGCAACCAATTAGCAACCCCGGTATAAAAAACAGGTTGGAGTACCGTCCGTTGGAAGGATTTGTATTGGCTATTTCTCCCTTCAACTTTACGGCAATTGGCGGCAATTTGCCTACCAGTGCTGCTATGTGTGGTAATGTGGTGGTATGGAAATGTGCTCACACACAGGTGTACAGTGCGCAAATGCTGATGCGTATATTAAAAGAAGCAGGTTTGCCGGATGGTGTAATAAACCTTATATATGTTGATGGGCCTACATTGGGCGAAATATGTTTTAATCATCCTGATTTTGGCGGCGTTCATTTTACAGGAAGCACCGGCGTTTTCAACCATATGTGGAAAACGATTGGTGCCAATATGAGCATGTATAAATCTTACCCAAGAATTGTAGGTGAAACCGGTGGAAAAGATTTTGTGATAGCGCACAAAAGTGCAAACCCGGATGTGTTGGTAGCCGCTTTGGCTAGAGGTGCATTTGAATACCAGGGTCAAAAATGCAGCGCTGCATCCAGGGCATATATTCCATCCAATATTGCGGTAGAAGTAAAGAAGAAATTGGTGGCTGCAATTAAGTCGATGAAAATGGGAACGGTTGAAAACTTTACCAATTTTATTAATGCAGTTATTGACGAAAAAAGTTTTGACAAACTGGAACGATATATTAAAGCAACCGGTAAAAAGGGAAGCAATGCAAAAATTCTCGTGGGAGGTAAATGTGATAAATCCAAAGGCTATTTTATAGAGCC
>JANPNY010000519.1:0-10648 GCA_031427745.1 Chitinophagaceae bacterium
AGCGCCGCGCGGTAAAGGTCTTCGAGCTTGACAAGTGGTTTCCGGACATTCTTTCATGCATGACTTCGCGACCCTTGCAGCACCGGCATCCACCTTTTCTTTTAGGTGCTGCATGTCAGTCTCTAAATTAGGTGCTTCAAAATGCTTTTCAGGATAGCCGGCTGTGCCAATACAAAAATCAGCCTTGCTGCCATTTTTAATGTCTTCTTCCAGGTATATGCCATTTCTTAAATTAACCACCTGCTTTTGCAAATCAACTGCATAACCATGTCCGCCCGCTTCAGGTTCAAAATTGGCCTCGTTTTTTGCAGCGTCGCCCCGCAATACCAGCACATTATCAATCCCTAAAAAACTTAAATCAATTAAAGCATCTTCCGTATCTCTTTTGGTAAAGCCGCCGCAAATTAAATGCGGCACCGTATCTACATTGTAATGATTTTTAATGGCAGCACAAATTGCCACGGTGCCTGGTCTTTTTTTAACCTCTACCTTTTCAAAAGTACCATCCGCTTTTTTCTTAAACATGGTTTCAATACGGTGATAGGTAACATTTATAAACGAGGGTTTAAACTCCATAAATGGGTCTAAATTATTATAAATTGTATTGATGGTTTTACCTTTTAAAGGCGGTAAAATTTCAAAAGAAACCAATGTGTCTTTTGCCTGTGCTATATGGTCTGTTACTTTCATGTATCAATAAATGTTTGCAAACATACTTAAGTAAGCATAAAGCGCAAACATCTGTTAAACTTAAATGATGGAACGGGCTTTTAATGGTTTGGCCTATTTTTGTTGCAAATATTTTCCATTGAACTTAACTATACAAACCAACAACCTGGTAAAAATTTACGGAAGCCGTACGGTTGTAAATGATGTTTCCTTTAATGTAAAGCAAGGCGAAATTGTGGGCT
Source organism: Chitinophagaceae bacterium (assembly GCA_031427745.1). Classification (GTDB taxonomy): domain Bacteria; phylum Bacteroidota; class Bacteroidia; order Chitinophagales; family Chitinophagaceae; genus Ferruginibacter. The sequence continues at coordinate 912 of JANPNY010000519.1, forward strand.
TGCTAGGCCCCAACGGTGCCGGCAAAACAACTTCTTTTTACCAGGTGGTAGGTTTGGTAAAGCCAGATTCGGGCGAAGTTTTTTTAAGCGACATCAATATTACCAACCTGCCCATGTACAAAAGGGCGAAGATGGGCATTGGCTACCTGCCGCAGGAAGCCAGTGTTTTCCGTAAACTTTCTGTGGAAGATAATATTATGGCTGTATTAGAAATGACCGATCTTACCAAACAGGAACAAAAGGATAAACTGGAAAGATTACTGGAAGAATTCCGGTTGCAAAAAGTAAGAAAAAACAACGGCGATACCTTGAGTGGCGGCGAGCGGAGAAGAACAGAAATTGCCCGGGCACTGGCTGTAGATCCAAAGTTTTTTTTGCTCGATGAACCATTTGCAGGTGTTGATCCCATTGCGGTTGAAGATATTCAGGCTATTGTGGCGAGGCTAAAATTCAGGAACATCGGTATTTTGATAACGGATCACAATGTAAATGAAACGCTTTCTATCTGCGACAGAGCCTACCTTTTAATTGACGGAAAGATATTTAAACATGGAACTGCCGAAGAGCTGGCTAACGACGAACAGGTAAGAAGGTTGTACCTCGGCCGTAATTTTGAATTAAAACGAAAAGATTATTTGCACGAAGCAGCGGCAAGGACGGAGGACGAAAATCAGGATTTGCTTGAACAATAAATTCTTTGAGCTTTTGTTAATTGCGGACTGCATCGCAGGTATTTATAGAATTCATAAAGCAATACGGATTTTTTTGCCATGAATTTGTATGCTAACTTATCTTACAGGTTTTATATATTCAACAACTTTGCTCTCCTTATAGAATCAAATTTTAGGCCTTCGGTCTAACATCTTAACCCCCGATGGTTGGGTTCTTTTTTTCATCTTCCGACAAATAGTTATAATAGCTTTTTGTTTTTGCCTGCTATTGTGTATTTTGCCGGATACAAATGAAATTGTTATCGCCTGCTATATCGAAATTGGCCCGCATGCGTTTGTGGCGCATCCAAAACTGGAGTAACCATCCGGTGGCTGCACAGCGGGAGGTATTGCAAAACCTGGTAACAGATGCCCAGTATACTGAGTTTGGAAAAAAATATCACTTCTCCTCTTTATTTAATGTAAAGGAATTTAAAAAACGGGTACCCATACAGGAATACGATGATTTAAAATGCTACGTTCAGCGAATGATGAACGGAGAAGAAAATATTCTTTGCGGTACACCAGTTAACTGGTTTGCCAAAAGCAGCGGTACTACATCCGATAAAAGCAAATTTATTCCCATCAGTGAAGACAGTCTGCAGGACAATCATTTTCAGGCGAGCAAAGATGTATTAAGCAATTATTACAAAAATTTCCCCAGCAGCGACTTGCTTACCGGCAAGGGGTTGGTGATTGGTGGCTCACATCAGATAGATATATTAAATGAAGAATTGGATATTAAATTTGGTGACCTCAGTGCGATTTTAATGGAGAACTCACCCTTTTGGGGCCAATGGCTTCGTACGCCGGAACTGAGCATTGCCCTGCTGGACGAATGGGAAAATAAAATTGAACTACTTGCACAAAACACTGCCAACGAAAATGTAACCTTACTGGCTGGCGTGCCCACCTGGACCTTACTCCTGCTAAAACGGATACTTCAAATTAAGGGTAAAAAAAACATTAAAGAAGTTTGGCCCAATTTAGAATTATACATTAACGGGGGCGTTTCTTTTGTGCCCTACCGGGAGCAGTTTGATAAAATTATCGGTGGTAAAATTAACTACCTCGAAATTTATAACGCCAGTGAAGGCTTTTTTGCGGGGCAGGAAAAACCAGATGATGATGGCATGTTGCTGTTTACAGAACATGGTGTTTTTTATGAATTTTTACCGGTGGATGAATATGGAAAGCCCAACCCGGTTACGGTAGGTCTAAAAGATGTTCAAGTTGCAAAAAACTACGCATTGGTGATAAGTACTACCGGTGGGCTTTGGCGGTACCTGGTGGGAGATACCATTCAGTTTACCTCCCTTAATCCTTACAAAATAAAAGTTACCGGAAGGCTTAAACATTATATCAATGCTTTTGGCGAAGAAGTGATTGCAGACAACAGCGATAATGCCATAGCAGCGGCTTGTGAAAAAACCAATGCAGTCGTAAATGATTATACTGCGGCCCCTGTTTACTTTTGTGATGGCGCTAATGGCACGCATGAATGGCTGATAGAGTTTGACAAGCATCCGGAGAGTTTAGAACAATTTACCATTGAGTTAGATAAAGCGTTAAAGAATTGCAACAGCGATTATGAAGCCAAGCGTTACAAAGATATTGCCTTGCGAATGCCCATAGTGAGGGCTTTACCGAACGGTACTTTTAATGAATGGCTAAGAAGTAAGGGTAAATTGGGAGGGCAACACAAAGTACCCCGGCTTAGCAATGAGCGGAAAATATTGGAAGAAATAGTAGCATTAACCCACTTACAAAATACATTCAAATGAAATTATTAGCAGGAAAAACAGCTATCGTAACAGGAGCAGCACGTGGTATTGGCGAAGGTATTGCGCTGAAATTTGCAGAACAGGGAGCTAATGTTGCTTTTACATTTATCAGCGACAGCAGTGCAGAAAAAGCAAAGGCTTTGGAAGAAAAATTAACAGCAATGGGTGTAAAGGCAAAGGCTTATCAAAGCAATGCAGGAGACTTTGCTGCCTGCGAATTATTTGTAAATGATGTGCTGAAAGAGTTTGGTCAAATAGATATCTGCGTAAACAATGCTGGTATTTCAAAAGACAATTTGTTGCTGCGGATGACGCCCGATCAATGGGATGAAGTGATGCAGGTGAACCTGAAAAGTGTATTCAATATGACCAAGCAGGTGATACGCCCCATGATGAAAGCTAAAAGCGGCAGCATTATCAATATGAGCAGTGTAATTGGAGAAATGGGCAATGCAGGCCAAAGTAGTTATGCCGCCAGCAAGGCAGGCGTTATTGGCTTTACAAAAAGTGTAGCAAAAGAATTAGGCAGCCGTAATATTCGCTGCAATGCAATAGCGCCGGGCTTTGTAGAAACCGATATGACGAGCTATTTAAAAGATGGCGAGGGAGCAGATAAATACAAAACAGGTATTCCGTTGGGAAGATTTGGTACTGCAGAAGACATTGCGAATGTTAGTTTATTTTTAGCATCGAACCTTAGTAGCTATGTCACCGGGCAGGTTATTAGTACCTGCGGTGGTTTAAATATGTAGACAATTCAAAACGCTTCCTTTACCTAAGTCTCTTATAAAACGTTAATCGTTTTAATTAGCTAACCCTTTGCTGGGATAACCTTTTATATTTGCAACAGTTTGAAATCTAAAAAAATCATAGGTGTATTGTTGATACTGGTATTTGTATTTCAAATGCTCCCTGTAAAACAGGCAGTACGCTCTTTTTGTTTTGGCAACTCCATAACAGAAGAAATAACAGCTATAAATGAATCTGCTGCAAAAAAGATAAATATTGCAGATGAAGATGATCATTTTCTTACTAATTATCTTCATTTGTTACATACAGTTCTGTCGGTTAATAATACGGCCTTGGGTTTATATACATCCATGCTTCCCTCTTCTCATGCAGATGATATAGAAACGCCACCTCCTAATGTAACCATTGGTTAATACTTTATTTACTGATTCTACATTTTTTCAACAGCTCAATTTTGAGCCTTTCCTGTATAGTTATCATGAAAAAAATATTTCAAAATGCCGGGGCAGATTTGCCAGCAGCTGTGGTGGTATTTTTAGTTGCATTACCGCTGTGCCTTGGTATTGCACTAGGGTCTAATGCACCCAATCTTTTTGCCGGACTTATCGGCGGCATCGTTGGAGGAATTGTTATTGGATCTCTTAGTGGCTCGCAATTAAGTGTAAGTGGGCCGGCCGCTGGTTTAACTGCAATTGTTGCCGTTGCATTAGGCAAACTGCCTGCATACGAGGCATTTTTATTGGCTGTAGTAATTGCTGGTATTATTCAATTGTTATTTGGATTTTTAAGGGGTGGCTTTTTAGGTGACTATGTTCCCAACAGCGTAATAAAAGGGATGCTGGCTGCCATTGGCATTATCCTGATTTTAAAGCAGCTTCCGCATTTAGTTGGTTTCGATAAAGATTTTTCAGGCGATGAAGCCTTTTTTCAAAAAGACAGCAGCAATACTTTTTCTGAAATTTTTTATTCAATTAATTACATCACCCCTGTTGCTGTTTTAATTGGCGTATTGGGCATATCAATACAAGTACTTTGGGAAAAAGTATTGGTAAAAAAGGCCGCCATTTTTAAACTGATTCCTGCACCATTGGTGATTGTAGTAATGGGCATTGTTCTAAACATAGTTTTTGGCAAAAATGATACATTCACTTTAGAACAGGAGCACCTGGTTAATATTCCTGTTGCTACATCCTTTAGCCAGTTTACTTCTTTTTTCACTTCGCCTAAATGGAGTTTTATTTCGAACGCAGATGTATGGATCACAGCAATTACACTGGCAGTGGTAGCAAGTTTAGAAACACTGCTGAGCATTGAAGCTTGTGACAAACTCGATCCTTACAAAAGAGTAACCAATAATAACAGGGAATTAAAAGCACAGGGCGTTGGTAATATTGTATCAGGATTAATTGGTGGCCTGCCACTTACTTCGGTTATTGTAAGGTCGTCTGCCAATATCAATGCCGGCGCAAAAACTAAATTATCAGCTATAATACATGGTATATTGTTATTGTTGTGTGTGGCATTTATACCGGGGTTGTTAAATAAAATACCCTATGCTGCACTGGCCTCTATCCTTATTTATACCGGTTATAAGCTGGCAAAAGTATCTTTGTTTAAAGAGTTTTACTCCAAAGGCTGGGATCAGTTTATTCCTTTCACTACAACAATAATTGCCATACTTTTTACAGACTTGTTAAAAGGAATAATTGTTGGTATCATTGTGGGACTTTATTTTGTAATGCGGAGTAATTTTAAATCCGCAGTTTTTGTGATGCAGGATAACAACCAATTTTTGTTTCGTTTTAGAAAAGATGTTTCCTTTTTAAACAAGCCAATTGTAAAACGAAAACTGGAAGAAGTGCCGGATAATGCGTTTGTTTTAATTGATACTACCCAAGCCGATTTTATTGACAAGGATATTATTGATACCATCAATGAATTTTCCCTGCATGCACCTATAAAAAATATTAAAGTTGAAGTAAAAAAAAGCTTGCACAAACCAATGCATGATTTGCTGACGAGCAGCACTCAAAATGAAAAGCATTTTTACGACGATATTGCTAATTAAAAAAGAAACAATACAATGAAATCTTACGAAAAATTATTACTGGAAAACAAAGCGTGGGCTGCTGAAAAAGTAGAAGATGATCCTGGGTTTTTTAAGCGCCTTTCAACACTGCAAACACCGGAGTTTTTGTGGATAGGTTGCAGCGATAGCCGTGTGCCGGCAAATGAAATTACCGGCACAGAACCTGGTGAAATATTTGTCCACCGTAATATTGCCAACCTCGTTATCCATACAGATGTAAACCTGTTGAGTGTACTGGAATTTGCAGTAGTGCATTTAAAAGTAAAGCATATAATTGTATGTGGGCATTACGGCTGCGGAGGTATAAAAGCAGCCATGGGTAATGTAGATTATAAACAGGTGCTTAATATGTGGCTTCGCCATATTAAAGATGTATACCGCCACAACCGGGAAGAACTTGATAATATTAAAAATGATGAAGTACGTAACAACCGGCTTACCGAATTAAATGTGGTAGAACAGGTGCAGCGGTTAGCCAAAACTTCCATCATTCAAAGGGCATGGAAAGACAGAAGTGCACCAGACCTTCACGGTTGGGTTTATGGTTTAAAAGACGGCATCATTAACCCCGTGTACGAAATGAAAGCAAACACGCCCATCGATCCTTTGTATGTTTATGATAACATATAGAACAGCTGTAGCCTTTAAGGAAAGTTGTACGTTACAACACGTAGCTTGCCTTACTGGTACAAGCAAGCATTAGTTGAGCGATCCTATGCCTGCTATTTTTAGCACTTTGTAGGGCATACAAATCCCGATACAAAATCAACCTTGCAAAAGTGCTGTAAACCCAACGGTCTGCAAACAATTTTTCACTTTTGGCAGACAAAGAGCAAGCATCAAAGCCTCTCACTGCGCTAACAAGGCAATGGTTCCATAATAAAAAAGGCTCACTAATTTATTTACTTTCTACTAAGCCCTAATTAAGTATCCTTCAACCTGTAATGCTCATTTCGCAGACAAATCCAGCCTGTTTGCATATCATTTTCACAAAAGCCAGAATATTGAAAGACCTTCATACTCTTTTAGCTAGCTACTTCAGCGTATGAAAAAATCAGTTATAATTTTATTACATACAGGCTTTTGGACCTGCTACTTTATTTTGATAGTAATCATGCTTGCTGTTTACTATAGAAGCAGCATTAATGTAAGTAACCAGGAATTCAGAATTTTGAATGCTTTAAAAAGCCTTTTATTATTTGCATTTATTCCTTCGGTGATTTCATATTGGTTCTATTATTTCCTTTTGTTTCCTAAATACCTTGTACAGAAAAGAGTTTTTTTTTCAATAATCCACGGCCTGCTAATTTCTGCAGGAGCAGCCCTTATTGGGTATATGCTGATTCGGTATTCGATAGAATCCGGTTATATGAAAGACATGGATAATGGAGGCAGCCATGGCCGTTCTACCGCAGTAACAGTAATAGTTGCCATGACCCTTATTGGTATTATAACCGGCGTTGTGGCGCTGGTTATAAAAGGATTCATCAACTGGTATAATGAAAAAAAACTCAGAGAATATCTAAAAGAAAAAAACCACCAAATGGAACTGGCGATGATAAAATCGAAATTGGATCCGCATCTTTTATTTAACACCATTAATAATATTGACGCACTCATTATTAAAGATGCCGTTGAAGCGTCAAACTATTTAAATAAATTATCAGACATCATGCGATTTATGTTGTACGAAACAATGGCTGAAAAAATTCAGCTTTCCCAGGAAATAGAATACATAGAAAAATACATCGCACTGCAAAAAATAAGAACAGCCAACGTAAATTATATTCATTTTACAGTATCAGGCGATGTGGGCAATAAATTGATTGCACCAATGATTTTTATCCCATTTATTGAAAATGCTTTTAAACATACCACCAATAAAAAACTTGAAAATGCCATTACGGTCAATATCCTTATCACTGATAAAAAAATAAAGATGGTTTGTGAAAATAAATTTGATTCAAAGCCAAAGATTCAGTCAGTAAACAGCGGTTTAGGTAATGAACTGATTCAAAAAAGACTGCAACTTATTTATGCAGACAAACAGCTTTTAGAAATAAATAAAAACGATGAATTGTACAGCGTTCACTTAACAATCAACAATGAATAAATACACCTGTATCATTATAGAAGATGAGCCCCTTGCACTTGATAAAACGAAGGACTTTGTAAACAAGGTTCCGTTTTTGGAGTTAACTGCAACTTTCGACAATGCCCTCAATGGATTGGCATATTTAAACAGCAATAAGGTTGATGTTCTTTTTCTGGACATCAATATGGATGAATTATCCGGTATCGAACTATTGGAAAGTTCTAACATAACGAGCCAGGTTATTATTACCACTGCTTACCAGGAATATGCATTAAAGGGTTACGAGCTGCATATCACCGATTACCTCTTAAAGCCATTTACTTTTAATCGTTTTTTACAGGCTGTAAATAAAGCGCAGGAAAATTTAAACCAGCGAATTACAGAAAAGCAACTGGATTTTATTTTTGTAAAAACTGAAAATCGCCTTGAAAAAATCATGATCAACGATATACTGTATATCGAGGGTATGAGAGATTATTTACGCATACATACTTCTACTAAAAAGATTATGACCTTGCAGGGATTTAACGAACTTGAACAACTAATTCCTGCTCATCTTGTATGCCGTGTTCACAAGTCGTACATGGTTGCAATTAATAAAATAGAATCAATAGAACGCAGCAGGATAAAAATTGCTGATCAAATAATTCCAGTTTCAGAAACTTACAAAGAAGCCTTCCTTCAACTCATTAACAGTAAGCCGTAATACTTCAAAAATTTGGAAGATTAAAAACCCCCGTTGGAAGACAAACTCCCTCACTTTGCATAGCTGAGTTGTAGGCCCACACTCAGTCATATACTTTTGCTTTAATTAATCAAACAAAATAATTAAAACAAAAAGTTATGAAAAAAGTAATACAAAACGGACTTATTATCAGTATGATTTTGCTGTCGGTAACAACATTTGGTCAAACTAAATTACCAGAATCAAATAACGAAAACGAAAACAGGAAAACTGCAAAAACTTACTTCGATCTAATGATAAATGTAGTAAGTACAAATATCAACTACGGTGGTGCTAACAGTAGCCTGGATGATTATAAAAAATCAAACAATGGCATACAGGCCGGGGCATCTTTTCAAGCTGGTATCACACCAGGTTTTTCATTGGTTACTGAGTTATATTTTATGCGGAAGGGTGGTAAACTAAAAGTAAACAATCCATTAACCAACAACGCATCAACACTTCATTTAAATACCCTCGAATTGCCCGTACTGGCTCGATTTCATTTGGGTAAATTTTATGTGAATGCCGGCCCATCCATCGCTTATACACTTAGCGGCGACAGAAAAATTAATGATAAGTCTACCAAACTTTCGTTTAACAATACCATCGGAGGTTATAAGCGTTTTGATGCCGGCATACAGGCTGGTGGAGGTGTTGAGTTTCCATTTAAACAAAGGAGGATAGCATTGGACATCAGATACAATCATGGTTTAACCAATATAGCTTACAGCAAGGAAATGTATAATCGGTCTGTAATGATTAGTGTGCATTTTTCGAGGGCCTGGAGAACTAACCCACTTGCAAAACATAATAATTTATAAATCTTAAACAGCCGGAAGTTTATACCATTACCTGCCTTGAATTTTAAAAAAAGAAGCGATGAAAAATAAAGTGCAAATCATACTGATCATACTGTGCATCATCTTTTTTAACTCAGTTTATTTTACATGTGCAATTAATAGTACAGCTAACGCAAAGATAGAAATGGTAGTAACGGCAAAACTATCTCCGGCAATTGAATCGTCTTATTGGTTTGTGCAAAAATTTTTTATAATGAACAAGCTGGCATGCTTAGAATGATTTCAAATTTTACCAACGTTTAATAAAATTTACTACAATGAATGTATCTATAAACAACCCAATCTTACAAAGTGTATCGATACAAAACACACAGATGAGTTCCTTACGTAAGATGTCACTTTTTGCAGGCATTTTTTACCTGATCACATTTGTATCTATACCCACCGTTGCGCTCTACGGTTCAATACACCAACCGGGCTACATTACCGGCACTGATTCCGATACTCCTGCTATTATCGGCGGTATCCTCGAAATTATTGTAGCCCTCGCAGGCATTAGCACATCGGTAGTTTTATACCCGATCCTCAGAAAGCGGCATCAAGCTGCTGCGTTAGGGCTTGTGGCTGCCAGGATATTAGAATCCGGCACCATCTTCGTGGGCGTTGCATTTCTTTTATCCATTGTAACCTTGCACCAGGCAGAAGCCGGAGCAAATGCTTTAGCCACCAGTAGTGCATTAGTCGTACTTTATGACCGCATCTTTCTGCTGGGACAAAGTTTT
>JANPNY010000520.1:0-25412 GCA_031427745.1 Chitinophagaceae bacterium
CAAACCGGTCGTTTGCATTTTGTATATTGGATCGTTTGCCAAACAAAGCATCGGCTTCATCAAAAAATAAGATCCAATTCTTATTGCCGGCCGCATCAAATATTTTAGAAAGATTTTTTTCTGTTTCGCCGATGTATTTGGAGATTACCATTGAAAGATCTACCCGGTAAACCGGCAAATCGTTTTGTTTACCTATCACTGCGGCTGCCAGGGATTTTCCGGTACCGGGCGGGCCAAAAAACAAGGTTTTAAATCCATCATAAAACTTATTTTCAAAACCCCAGTCTTTCATTAATTTGGTTTTATATTTAAGCCAGGTTTTTATTTCATCCAGTTGCTGCTCCGTTTCGGGATGTAAAACCAAATCATCATATTCATATTTTGTAGTGATGAGTTTTGCAGGGAAATTGGTGTTAAATAAAGGCTGGTACGATGTTGCATCAGTTAATAAATGCAATACATCTTTAGATACCGTTAAAGCTCCGCTTGTTTCGGGCTCAAAGGCGGTTGTTTCTTCCAGCTTCACAATTTTTTTGGTGTAAAATTTATGGCGGGTAGAAAAATAAAGTGAGATTTCCATCCGCTTCTGCAGATCATCGCCTGCTAAAATAAATAAAGCCGTTTCGCCGGTTGGTATTAATCCTCCATGTGTAGATCCTTTAATACCTCCAATTTCCGTTATCTGTTTATTATCAATATTAAATTTCGTTAAAACTGTTTCAAACAGGTAGGGCGATATGTAGGGCAGTAAAGCAAGCAGGAGAATAATCCGCTCTTCGGCATTAAGCTCAAAAGAATTGATAAATTGCTGGTAAATTGATTCTGGCGGTAATAACTCAGGCGGCATCAGCCTAACAGCTTTACTGTTACTTTTTTTATCTGTAATAGTATTTAGCCGGCTCTCTAAAATGGTTGAGAGCCATTGCAAATCTTTTTCAAGATGAGCAGCATTGTATTTTAAACTTTTGTTTGCCATTGCGTAAATAAGGGTTTTTCCATCCATGGAAATTTAATAATGCTGAAACTCCAGGGTAAACTGTCAATGAGTATATCGAATCCTTTTGTTTCTACAAACAATTGCCAGCCACCATCTTCATAACCAAGCCTGCCGTTCCGCTGCAAAAAACTATTTCTAAATCCATCGGCAGATGTATTCTTTAATATTGTCCAATACTGAATAACCGTTTTTAAAAGCTCATCTGCTTTATTCATTTCTTTGGCTGTTAAGGTTAACGATATGTCAACTATATCTTCAGGCTCTATGCCTAACAATACTTTATTTAGCATCAGTCCATATTCATGTGTTTTTCTTTTTCCCCAAATCAAATAATCCATCCACAACAATATTTTGTCACGACTTTTTTCATCTGTAATTTTTTTATCTTTTACCCAGCCCAATCTTTCAAAAGCTTTTTGTAATAAGGCAGCATTCAAAAGAACCAATCCGGCGTTATCAATAAAATAATTTGAGCTATCATTTTCAGATTCTGTATCTGCCGGTTGTTGTACCAGTTCATTTTTAAGTTGGTTTTCTGCCGGTATTTCTTTTGCAGCCTTCTCTGTACTGTCTACAATACTTTTAGCCAGTGTTTGATGCTCAGAAAAAAAAATTGTGTTGCCAGTAATTTTTGAAATTTGAATCAGTACGTTTTTGTAAATATTTTCAAGTTCACTACTGGTTTTTTTGAGGAGCAGTTGCTCAACTTCTGCAAACAATGTTTTTAAACAGATTGAGAAAAGTGTAGCAGTAAATTCTTAATCTCATCGATAAAGGCCTCTGTAAATAAATGAATACCTTTTTCTGCCTTAGCTGCTATACGCAGGTAAATAGCAGCCATCTGCTTATTAAATTCATCATGCTGTACAGGTGGCAGTACTTTTTTTATTGTTACGATAAATGTTTCTACGGCATTAAATACAGATTCTTCGATTATGGTTTTTATGAATAGGGCAATGACCTTGTAGCTGAGCGTAATAACTATTCTTTTTATTACACGCTCATTACTTAAATAAGCCAAGAAATATTTTTTTAGAGTAGCAGCATCATGTTCTAAAAGATCTATAAATAATTTTTCAATATCAGGCTGGCTTGTAATATACCAGGGCAGGCGGCCTGTTTTAAAATAATACAGAATTAATTCAATACGCTTTTCAGCACTTAGCTTGTCAATAGGGTTTGTTGTTTCGGTATCATTTGCAGCAGAACTATTTTTTGATGCCGGGTTAGAAGCAGCGCTTCGCTTTTTATTACGCTTTATTTTAAGTTGCTGCTTTATGACTTCTTCAAATTTCAGCAGCAATTTTTCTCTAATGGCATGAAAATTATCAGCATTAAATTCACCAATATCAAGCTCTACTTTTTGTAATTGAATTGTTTCCGTTACAGTGCTATAGCGGCTTAGTATTTCATTAAACAATTGTGCATGATTCAAGCCTGACACTGCATCTGCAAATGCCACAGCCGATTCTTCGGAATCGGCAATTGCATCAAAACATACTGTTTGAATAATATGATTTTGGCTGGCATCCATTACTTCATTAAGTTTCTTAGTGCATTTATATTTATTCCTTCAGCAAAATTTCCAACTCCGCCCGGGAGGTTTAATTTTTCCAACCCCGACAGATTTATCAAAGCTGATTTTTCGAGTTTTACATTTGAATCTAATTTACTGTTGGCCTGCAAAGCAGTTGCTTTATACCCGGATTTTTCAACGGTAATAACTTCGCCGCTCTTTATTCCTGTTAATGCGTATTCACCTTTTTCATTTGTTATTACTTCCTTATTGCCAACCCTTACCGTAACATCTTTCATCGGCGTTCCATCATCAGATTTAATAATACCGCTTACAGTTTCATTGGCTATTTTCTCTTTTTTGTCAATAACATTAACCTGTATTGTAGCCGTGGCAGAACCGTTACCTGATTCTATTTTGATGGGTACATTTTCTACCCCAGGCGTTTTGGCATTTATCATTTGTATATAAGACAGGCCTTTATTGTCTTTAAGTATTGCCAGTTCGTTGCCATTGGCTGTTGTATAAACAGCCACACTGGTACTGCCAACTGTTCTGCGTTTGGTAGCCCCATCAAATTTCATGTCGGGTTTTGTTTTTGCCATTTCAGTTTTATTATATGGATAGTAGGCTGCTGCTTTTGTACCCATAAACATGTTATAAGTTCCTGCACTTGAAGCAGCCCGTACACGGCCTATTACAAAAAGAAATAACTCACCTGTAACTTTAGCTCCGTCAAAATTGCCTGTTAAATCATACAATAATTTAAATACACCGTCCTTCTTCGAATTGTCGTTTACTTTATATCTCAGTATAAATTTTTCATTTTCCCATCTTCCAATAATTGAATCATATATTTTGCCATCAATATCATAAACATTTATCACCTCATCAATAGTTGAATCGGCTTTATAGAAACCCATGCTATCTAACTCCAGCACATACATTTTTGCATCATCATCATAATATGCTTTGGTTTTTGCCAGCGATTTTTTCCCGGTATAATTATAATCAACCACCATAATGATTGGCTTTTGTAGAGGTGATACCAACGATTTTTTCTGGCCATCGCAGGGTGCAGGCTTACAATCACAGCCGCAGCCCGGCAAATCCGGTAAAGAAAAATCTGCTACTACTTTATCGCCCTGAAGCTGGTCGGTTACCAATAAAAATGTTTCGCCTCTCCTTACGCCTGCCAGGTGCTCGAGTCCGGTTGTTTTTGCAGCGAGCATGGTAAAATTATTTACACTCGTTTGGGCTAACACTGCCAAACGGTATTTATACATGTACCATATTTTATAAATGGGCCTGAAAAAAATAATATTGAAAATATTGATGACGGAGTTTACTGCCTGATTAGCTTTGGTAACATTGGCAGATTGCAAATCGGCATACAGATTAAAAACAGCATTCCATATAACAGTGTAGATTTCTTTATACTTATTGTAATCAAAATCTTTTATACAACGGACATTAAGTATTTCTTTCATCTTTTTAATAGTACTATATACATCGTTGTACAGTGATTTTAAAATTGCGTTTTTACTGATAGTATTTTTAATTGTATCATCTTCCAGCCATCGTTCTATTTCCCTGATATATCCTAAAACTCTGTCGCGGTAATAATTATACTCTTCATCCAGATCGGGGAATGCGCAGGTAATGGTATTTGTTTTGGTTTGAATTGAAATGGAAGCAACTCCAAAAGGCAGATTGTATGTATTGCGCAAAACATCAATAGCAGCAATGGCTGCAGCATCGGTACTACCAATGTGGCCTTCAATCCGGTAAAAATTATTCTTTGATGTGTCTTCGTCCAGCAACTGATCCTGCGTAAAAGCCAGCTGGTACCCTTTTATACGGGCTATTTTATTTCTGCGGCTGGCATCGTAATTCCAAACTCCTTTTATTTTATCAATATTAGTCTGCAAATAAAAATAAGGTATTACTCTGTCGCCAAGCAGCCAATCATAATCTTTACCGGCCGTAACTTTTATGGTAGTGTTTGCGATGTTGACATTAAAGTTGTCAACAATTCTTATTAACCGTTTAAATTGATTTTGCACTTTTTCGTACAACATAAACTGTCCATCCATAACCGGCGAGGGAACAAAATAATTTCGGAATTTGTGATTATGCTCAGTATATTTTTCTTCTTTATAGCAAGCCAGTGTATCATTGGTTTGTGGCAAGCCAAGCATAACATGAAAAGGATGCATGAATTCATTACCGCCACATTCACCTACAAGATCTGTTACTGAAGAGAACAGCTCATTATGAGCATCAATAACATCTCTTAAAAAATCATAGAGATACTGCATGTAATTATCATTGGTTGCGCTGTTACGGAAAGTTTGTGCTTTACTCAAAAAAAGTGAACCTACAGATTGGGCGGGACCGGCCAATATTGGAACTTCCGACTTCATGCAATTAAGTTGGGTATCAAATATCCAGGGAAATTTTATGATCAACTGATCTATGGCATTTCGAATGGTCATTAAATCGGGATCAAGACAAGGCGCTTTAAATATATTTACTAAGTCTGCGGGTGTATTTACATTTTGCAGGTTGCTGTTTTTAAAGAGGTTTTTAAGGTTTAGATAATTCAGTTCAAACAAAACACTTTCTTTTCCTTTATAACTTCTGCCAGGCTCAGTAAAAAACGGTTTTGTATTATTGGCAGTTAAAATAGCTTCAATAACATCTATGGGTACCAATAATGGCCTTGGTGTAAAATCATAAATTTTGCCTTTGTCATCACAACTTTCATCCAGGCATTTAGCCACATTGAGTGTTTGCAGATCGAATAACAGGATCAATACCTTATCTGGGTTTATTTTATCGTTAAAACCCAAAAAGTTTTTTGATAACGCCGCATCTGTCTCGGTATTATACTGATCAAGTGTAATTAATTCGTAAACAGTTTGGCCTGCAATACCCGGAACACTTTTAAATGGCTCCACATCTTTTAGCCTGTTAAAATTTCTGCGATGTGTATAAGGCACTATTGCACCGGCAGCATTTACCGGCTGTTTAAAAACTATCAGGTATCCTGCCGATGTTACAGCACATCCCTCATCAATAAGTACCTGTGCATTGGTACCTGCGGCTACCCAGCTAAAAGATAAACCACATACAATGCCTGTGCCTATCAATTTGTTACGGGTATAACGTTCTTGCTGGTACAGGTAACCAGCCACATCATTTAAATGATTATAAGTTAATACCTGGTTGGGTTGAAAAAAAGGCATCTGGGTGTAAACGGGTTCCATTAGTTTAAGTGCCATATCGTTTTCTATTAAAAGGTTCCTAATATTGTTTGATTCAGTATCACAGGATTATCAGTAGAAGGATTTTCGCAATCATGCAAATGACCTTCGGGATATACGTTTGTTAAAGTGTTCAGTACTTTTATCATTGTTTTTAATTTGCTGTTCAGCACATTCATGTTGGGTTTGTATTTTTTATTTTCTGTAAACCATTCGGTGAATGCTGTTTCAAGTCTGTGCATATCGTACATGCTTATCCAACAAAATTTCGGAAGAATATGCGCCGGTGTTTCCCGGTGTATGGCATCTTCGGCAAAAGCCCTGAAATCCATATTGCGAAAACGCTCCGTCCAATATGGTAATACTACGCTTATGCGGAAGGAATAATAATCAGTGATGGGGCAATCGCAATCGGGATTTAAATTGGCACATAATGGATAGAAACCCTCAGTTAAATCTGTTGCGGTAATAGTTTCATTAAGGGGTAAGGGGCGTAATAACAACTGATCAATTACATGCATGCCTTCATCCATAAATATTGCTTTCAGCAATTTTATACCAGCCTGTGCCATTAGTAAAGTATTATAAAGCGGTGAAGAAACCGCCATGGGCGTAAGTGCTGCAGGTGTGTCTTTAACTTCAATTCTGAATTTGCCCGCAAATGGCTTTGCTTCAAAATATACATTATCTGTATCAGGATTATTTTCATCCATAATGAGTGTTACAATTTTCTCCATAGCTACAAATGCCTCAATTTCTGTATTGTAAAGATTAACTGAACTAAGTTGGTTGATACCATCGTATTTAATGACGAACTGAAATTTTCCAGCCGATGGTATCACAGTAAATTTATTATCCGCCAGGTTGCTGTTATCTGTAATGTTCATGCCGAGCATGAGTGTAGCTCTTTTTTGTAATCCCGATGGATTTGCCGGGGCAGGAATACTAAAAGTATCGTACTCCAATATTTCATCAACAGTTAAAGTGGCGGGTTTAACAGGTGCTATGCTGCAATTGCCAGTTGGGCAGCATTTATAATATTGCCCTTTGCTACGGTTATAACTTAATATGTGGTATTGCTGCAGAAAATGATATTTATCATTGGCTATTTCTGCAGCAGTTTTTTTATCACTGCTTTCCAGCACATTGCCGGTAAACTTATACATCATCGCAGCATAGTCAGAGAAATTTTCTGCAAACCTCGACAGGAGATGATCGAGAAAACGGTTTCTTCTTTCCAGCGTATCGTCTTCAGGTTCTACCATCTCATTTAGTTTTTTACGGTAGTTGTTTTTTTTATTGTTGACAAAGTTCTTCCATTGCGTTGCATACGTATCAGTATCATCCACATCAGCCGAAGCCGACATCGTAAAATCATTAAGCAGCGGTGCAGAGCCATAAAAATTCAATGTTTCCGGATTAGGCATTACTACGGAACCAGGCGGGTTACTATAAAAATTGTCATCCTCATTCTTAGGTAAAGTTGTATCATAAACGGGTTGAGAAAAATAGGTTTGATCATTACTGTTACCTACAGCATATAAATTTTTTATCTGGGCCAGTTGGGCAAGATAGTTGCACAGTATCTGGTCGAAAAATAACAGGTAACCTTTAAGTTGTTTAATCTTTGATTTACGGTTGATGTCAGCATTGGAAGGAATACCATCCCGGTTTACACCGTACACAAAAGGAAATTCGTTTTGTGCAGAATAATATTCCTCAAGCTGGTAATTGGTACCAACCGGTGGTAGAATATCATTTAGGATTTTTAATGCCGGGTTAATACGTGGTTTGGATAGTGTAGCTTTAAAATCGTTATAGATACGGTTGGCCACCTGTTTATCGGCTATAATAGGCATATTCCCTTTGTAAAAAATTATTTTAGAGCGAAGCCTGTCTAAATTTAAATGATAAGAAATGGGAACCGGTATTCCGTTATTCAGATTCAATTTCCAGAATTCTCCATCTGTTTTTGGAATACCATTATAGTAATTGGTAACCTGCAAATACCTGATAGTTTTTACCCCATCAATTTGCATGATCAGATTATACAAATCTGAAACATTCACCTCGGTAAATAAGGATTTTTTTTGCAGGTCTTCGTCTGCAATAAATCCATGTTTCAATAATGGACCTTCAAAAATATTTTCAACCGGTTGTCCTTTATCCAGCAATTCTTTAAGCAGGTTAAACCGCACAGGCGGTGAAAAAAAACTGTCGATTAAGAAATAAATTTTACCAAGAATTTCTTCCAGATCAACTGCATTGTCCGTTTCTACATCAGCACAAACTGCAATCTCCTGCGAGGGCACTAAGGAAATTTTAATTACATCTTCGCAAAGATTACGTACATGTTGATACATGCAATACACTTCATCAATAATGGAAGAAATTTTTTTTACCTTGGCCGCAAATACAGAAAAAATTTTAGCTTTTACTTCATTTTTAACCGGCGCACTGCCCGAAGAAATATACGCCCACATGGCATTCTTAAGCACAAATAATTGGTTACCTGTATGTACCGGTTGAATATGAAATGCAACTTTGGGAATGCTTATCTGTTGCGGCCCCGGATTTATGATAAGATCGAAAGTATTTTTTACTGCATCAAAATTGCTAACCTGGTAATCGGTAATTATACCGGCGGCAATTTTTTCAATATCAGTATTTGTACCGTTTTTTCCTGGGTATGTTTTTTCCATGTTCATCGGAAAAATAAAACGCACGAGTGCTTTTCTTACGCCGGTGCCATCTCTCATTTCCCAATCAACATTTAAGATATTTAAATCGCCTAGTACGGCATCTTCCTCAAGCAACAAATTAAAGTGATAAAGCCCCATTATATTTCTGGCTTCGTAACCTGCTTCAAATCCGGCATTTAGATTTATGCTTTTAGGAATTTGGTTACATTTGATATAGTAAGCAGGCCTGGTAACAGGCGATGCACAAACATCATCAGTATAGGGCAACACCCATGCATTTTCTATTCCTTCCACATCAATAATTTTTTTACGCAGGTCATTAAAGGTTGCAGGGTTGCAGGGCAAAATTTCCCTTGCAGTAAAAAAGTCTTTTGTGGTATCGGTAGTTAATCTTGCCAGTATATCTTCCATTGGCAAAGAAGTTCGGTATGCAAGGTCGGTTATAACGTAACTCAGTATTTCCATAATGGTAATGCCGGGGTCGTGTACATTATAATCTGTCCAGATTTGTTTAGAGAACTGCTCAATATATTTCAACCCAAAGGCACGCAGTTGGTCATAATTCTGCGAAAGGCTTTTAGGTTTATTTTTTATTATGGTATGTTGATCTGCCATGTTTATAAAAGAATAATATTGTGCAATGGTGTATGAGTAACGGGATCATTACCAACCGAGGTTAAAACCGATTTGGAAGTAGTTGCCGCTGCCAGTGTTGGCTCTGCAGCATTTAAAATTCCGGTCTCGTCTTTTTGTTCAATGGTTATGTTATCCAGGTAATCTATATAATGAAGCTGTTCTATAAAATAAACTGCCTGGGATACATGAAGCCTGCCACCAAATTTCATTTTCTCTTCATCACCTTTTATCCATGGCGATAAAAATAAATGGAGGTCCTCACCGAGTTGTGCCTTATAAAAATTCGCATCCAAACATTGTTTTACTTTAATGCGGCAGGATACTTTTATTGTTTCGTATTTGGGATTTTCAACCAGTAATGTTGCCAGCTGGCAGTGTAACGCTTTTATATATTTATTACAGGTTCCTGCATTATCGGCACCATGAATAAAGTTTTTTATATCAGTTAATTTGGCTGCACTTAAAGTAGGTTGATAAATATTGACCGTTTGCAGGTTGGTTATAAAAGGTACGGGAACCAACATTACATGGCCCGGAATATTCTCTTTGTATTTTTTTGTTGCAGTGCTGCAGTTAGTTTCGTAGCCTGTATGGTTAAGGCATTTCACCATATACACTTCCTGGAATTCGTTAAGTACAAGCCGCTCATAATCCCAAATGGTGATGGCCCTGTTTTTATGGCGCAGCCTTTCGCTCAGCCTGGTATAAAATTTTGCTCCTTCTTCAATTTTTTTACCGCCAAATGAGGCAAAAGGCTGTGTTAGTTTTTTTACAGCAGCATCCGAATCAAAAAATTTAGAAATGGCATTGGCCGGCAATGCTGCAGCCAGGTGTTCCGGGTCGTTGGCATTATTTGTAAAAGTTGCTTTTACTGCATTGGTATATACTCCTATTATTTTGGGCAAACCTTCGGATGCAGTTTGTATAGGAGCCAGCATATCCGGTTCAATTGCCGCCATCAACCAGATAAATCCTTCGGGGAATTCAGAACTATTTACAACTGCATCAACCGGTACAGAAAATGTAACTATGCCGGATTTAAGCAGATTTGCTGTTGTATCTGCCAGCAACGATTTGTCAAGATTTTTCCATCCTGCAGCACTCAGGTAATTCCAGTTAATTGCCGGGGCATCTACAGCAATATCTTCTGAGCCTTCGTTAACCTGTATCAATAATGAAATATTCTGTTTTATTTCTGTATGGCTGATGCCGATAAATAATGCAGATTCAAGTGGTCTAAAATCAAAAGTGCCGTCCGTTTCTTTTTTCTCTAATTCAAAAGAAGGGACAAGTGTTACATTTTTACTTTTTTCTTTTATACCAAATGGAGTAATATGAAAGAACTGGCCCTGATCGGTTTTATAAGATGTATCTAAATGTATGGATTGTGTGGCGGTATAACTGAGTTGTATATTTTTTAGTAAGGGAGTATATGGCTGATTAGGCAATGTATTATGCGTTGTATCTGCATCTTTTGTTATTGCAACGGTTTGCTGCGCAAATATTGCAGGCCATAAAGCATGGCCGAAAGCATCATTGGGCGCAGAGAGTACAAGCCGTATAAATCCATTTTGTGTTGATGGAGAAAAAGATATTAAGTTATTTAAATAATGGGTTGGCCTTTCTAAAGGCAGTATGATTGTATTAGCCGGAAAATCCATGGTAACAGGCACAGTTGTAAAAAAAGAAGTTTCGGCAACCGATGGGCTTTTCCAAACTTTGTTGCGGAGAAATTCATTTTTTACTTTAAAACTTGTATTTGCTGAAATACCAGGTAAATATTTTTCTGTAACATAAGTTGTTACGCCACCTGTAAGCTTTGCATGAATATAATTGTAATGTGCATTCAGGTCCGGGTTCAGGTCAACCCAATCAAGATTTGTTTTGATAGAAGTGATAATTTTATGCTGTAGTTCTGTGTGGCCAATATAAAAAGTGCTGTTTTTTTTTTTTGGGTTGGGTCCAAATATCTGTATTGGCTTTGAAGGATCTGAAGCCCCGAATTCATTTAGCAAAGAGAGGTTTGTAATTTCGCTTACTGTTGTTGTAATAGCGATTGTGGTAATTTTTATATCTCTGAATTTTTGATACGCATTAATTACTGTACTGTTTTGATTTAAAGCAAATTTTATTGCCGGGTAAATGGTATTGAGGTTACCATCACAAACTCCGGCATCATATCCAACCAGGGCTTTACACTGGGGAAGTAATGTTAACTGCATTTTAAAAGCATTGGCACCGGCAGGAGATTGGTAAGCAAACTGGCAGTTAAAATCTGTTACACCTGCTTCTTCAATAATGAGTGGTTCCCATTTTTTTTCGCCCGAAAAAGAAAAGGAGAACAGTTTAAGCAGATCGGTTACTGTAAATGTATTTGCCTTTGCAATACCGGCGGCATCTGTAGTAAACACCATGTCAACAATGCGGTTACCTTCGGTTAAATGCAACACCGGAGAAGCAATATAAAAACCAAGACTGGCAATATTTGTTTCGGTAATACCTTCTATATCTTTTCGTATGTCTCCAAAGGCTTCCCATGATAAATCATCGCCGGTAAAAGCAGCCCCGTTGCCATCAGCAGAATTGGCAATTGGTGAAGCATAGAGTTTTTCAACTGTACGGGGTACAGCGGCACTGCCTGCATCGGGCTTAAGAAAAATGGTTTTTACCTGCTCAACTTTTGCACGGTTAATTACAATTTCATCATTGGTATTGTAGATCAGCAATTTCCCTGTAGCATCTTTTCCGGCATTTAATGCAGTATTTTTTTTAATGAGATGTGTGCTTATATTTTTTGCAGGTTCAAAAACAATATGTGCTGCATCCGGTTCTGCTGCCGCAGGATTGATGCGTAATACCCGGTTATAATAATATTCCAGGTGCTTGCGGGTAAACTCATTAATATCTGTTTGCAATATGCCAAACAGTTTTACAAATGCCAGCATTAAACCATGATGGGCATAATGTGCCGCATTATTTTGTAAACTGTTTTGCAGGTATTCACTTGCTGTGGCAATAATTCTGGCATAGGTTTCAAAAGCCCGTTTAAAAATCTGCTTAAGCTGTAATGTTGAATAATCAATCATATCCTGCTCGCCGGGCGCCAATGCAATGCTGTTAAAAAACTGTTGTGCCAGTGCAGGGTTTGCATTTAATACGGCTACATAATCTTTCCATTCTTTAGCCAGAGGAGCAAGTGTTGCATCAATCCATATTTTATCAAACCCGGTATTAATTATATCATTGGCATAGCCAAATTTATACTCGTCATCTGCAGAGCTGGTAGCTACCTGTAGATTTAGAGATGGGATGGCACTAAAATCATTAAGGTAAGCACCCGCTGCCAGGCCAAAATCTGAAACCAGGTTATTTGATATTTCAGTTTGTATTACACTGCGAAGCTGCATATAAACCGGCAGTGCGGTATAAAATGAATTGATATCTGCATAAACAGAAAATAAAATATCCCATAATACCCTAAAAGCTGCATGGCGCATGGCTGTGGTGCTGCCCGTTTCGTAAAGCGCCACAAATTTATAAAAGCTTACATTGGGTAATGTATAAGGCGTAACAGATATGCCGGCATAATTAAAAGATTCATCTGCCATAATGATTGGCTTCCAGTTGCCATCAATTACATAATCTTTTTGGTCAGCACCTTTTACAGCATAATAATTTATCAGCGATGCATAGTTTGAAATAAAAACAAGCAGGTTGGCAACAGAACGTTCATCCGGCAATACATAAGCAGGGTTTAATGCTTTTTGCAATCGCTCATTTTGCCGGGTGCCCGGTATCAATAATTCATTTATTTTAAAACAGTCGCTCATAAATTCGTTCCTTCTTTTATATAATAAGGATATACATAATTTGCTCTTGAATTGGTAGCATCTATTCTAAAATCAACTTTAATCCACATCACACCTGCTGTTTCAATAAAATCTACCGAAACTTTTTCCAGTGTTATACGTGGTTCAAAATAGATGATGGCATCTTCAACCAGTTTCTTTATATAACTTTCCATCGATACATTCATCGGGTCAAAAACATAGTCTTTTAAATTGCAGCCATAGTCGGGCCGCATAATGCGTTCGCCTAATGAAGTAGAAAGCAGTATGTGCAGACTTTCATGAATATCCTGCTCGCCGGTTACCATTTGCATGTTACCGCTAACATTATTAAATGCTGGCGGAAAACTCCACCCGGTTCCAATAAATTCCAGTTTATCGTTCATGTATATTTAGTTAATGGTTACTGTAGGACAACCTACCACGGCACTTGCACCACAGCCGCAAACATCACCTACCCTTACAGCCGGTTTACCGCCAATTGTTACTGTTGCACTACCAGCTGTAAACGGACTGCTAGTTGGCTGGTGCCCGTTTGGAGGCAAGGAGCAAACATGCATATCGCCCACTACGGCGGCAGGCATACCTCCTATCATAACAGTGGCAACACCCGGCCCTGTAATAGTACCTCCGTGACTTGTTGTGTCTGTTACTCTGGCTGCTGCCGGCATAATTTTATTTTTAATTGATTGCTACGGTTGATCCTTTAACGGTTGTTGAACCGCCTGATGAAAATTCAGCAGAACTACTACCTTTTACTTTTGCGGTTGTGCTGCCACTTGCTTCCAGTTCTTTACCGCTGATGCCTATTTTTCCTGAAGCGCCATCCAGTGTAATGTCTTTTACACTTTTAATTACTATCCCATCCTTGCTCATCGTTATTTCATTGCCATTCTGATCTTTAATTGAAATTTGTTTTTGATCTTCATCCATTTGTAAGCTGTTGCCACCGGGTGTTGATATTTCAATAATTTTTTTTTCATCATTAAACCACAGTTTCATTTTTTCTCTTGTTACAAAACCTTTTTCATGATTGGTATCTTTTGGCTGCAGTACAGCAGGTTTGGCAGAACTATTAACCATACCCAGCATTACTGCATGGCGTGGATCATCATTAATAAACCCCAGCACTACTTCATCACCCACTTCGGGCCTGAAAAAACTTCCTCTTTCATTTCCGGCATCAAGCAGTGCTTGCCGGGCCCATATACCTTCTGCATCGCCATCGGCAAGCGGTAGTTTTATTAATACCCTGTCTTCGCCCAGGGGATCATTTTCTATTTGTGTTACTACACCTATTTGTAATCCGTTTACAGCCGGCAACATAGCTTCGGCCGGAAAAGCATTTACATCATGCTCTTTTATAAAAAGCTCCGGCGATAAGCCAAATTCTACATCAGTTAACCAATTGCCCTGGTTTATTTCGTGCCGGATTGCGGCTACAAATGTTTTTCCACTAAACCTTTCGCCCATACCCTGCAAATTCACCAACACACCTGCTTTTAATTTAGCGCTTCCCTGGCATTTTGCACGGCCTCTTATTTTTGATAAACTGTATTTAAGTTGCTGTGCATCGGCCCATGCCCTTAACTCCGATTCGTTTACAGGGGCAGATGTTTTATGAATCACTGTAGCATCTCCTGTCTTTGCAGAAAGATCACTGCCACTTACATTGCCCTGTTCCTGTAATCCTGCGGGGGCCGATCCTTCCGCTTCAACTGCAGCCTGGTTTGCAGCATCCCAACCCGAAGCTTTTACAGTTTCAAACTGATGCCTGGCATCTATTTCGGCATCAAACTCCAGCAGGTTATTACCAAATTTTAATTCCATCACCGCCTCTGCAGACAATGCTGGTTTGGCTAATTTTAAGGTTGCATTGTCTGTTATCAGCAACATACCATTTGCCTCGGCCCGGCTTACTATAAAATCCCAATCGGTGCAGTTAAACTGCACCATTTGCTTATGCTGCAAAGTGGTATCGCTTGCATCTGCTGTTATGCTATAAGGTTGAAGAATGGACGAAAAAATATCACTGTCTTTTTGATCTGTAAAAATTTTATGTTTTCTTACTTTGGTAGCTTTCACAGCATCATGCCTGCAATCAACCAATAAAAAGGTAGATTTATTTTCCTTTAATTTTATAGAATGCTTTACTACCATCCCTTTAAAAATTGTTTCATTTTGTCCCTTATATCCAGCCGAAATTTCAACAGGCGAACCCGGAATAAAATCAGGCTTATTGCTCAACGGAAAATCGGATTTTGCTGCATCGCCATCTAAAAAAATAAACCGGGCATGAGCCAGTCGGTTAACACTGTTATAAACAACCATGGATACCAGGTTGTAATCAGCCGGAATTACTGCCCCGTTTACTTTTATTTCGTAAGAGGGTGAAGCATTTGCTGCATCATTGTTTTGGTCATTTTCCGCCATTTTTATTTATTGGTTAAGGGTGGAAAATAAAGTTGCTGCCCGGTTTTTAATTTGCGAAAGTTGACGAGCCCGTTGGCTTTAGCAACATCCAGGTAGTATTGATTGCTATCATAAATACGTTGCGCCAGCAAGGGTAATTTTTCTTTATCCTGCACAACCCGGAAATGGGTGATATCCGGTGATTGTGCTTTATCTGCCAACACCCTTTTGGTATCATTTACAAACCCCAGGAATTTTGCCGTAATTCTTGCCCTCAGCGGTCTTCCATCGCTGCGAAAAAGTGTAAACGCAACATCTGCATCTTTTAATACCGAATCAAAAACCAGGTAACTCCAAACTATACGCAGGTAGTTATTTTTGTGCTTAGATCCTTCAAATTTGTAGCAGAGTTTTAAAAAATCCTCCACTTTCTGATCTACAAAAACACCTTCTTCATTTTCTACACCGGTACAGTCTAAAAAAAACTCGAGGCTCAGCTCCTGTTGTTTCATATTTGAAAATTTGGGAGCTGGTGGTGAAGAACCTGCAGCCCCTTTTTTATCATATTCAATCTCGTACTTTAAGTTATACTTAGCCGGGTTGAACATGGCAGTAAAAGTTTCACTGCGTTTGTTTGAAAACTTTTCATCATCATACGCCTCGATGTAAAGTTTTACCAATGTGCCAGATTTAGCTTGTGATGACATCAGCGTTCATTTTTTTCTTTTACAATATCCATTACCTGGCTTATACATTCTTTTATGATCTCTTCTTTGGGTGCAGCTTCCTGATCGTTTGCGGTTGAATTATTGCTGCCGCCCTGGTTGGGGTTGCCAACGCTTGCTCTTATTATTAGTTCCCTGATTTCTACCGGCATGTTTAAGCTTTTTTCTGTGTGTAATAATTAAAACTCAGTTCCAGTGTTTCTATAACGACGGCATTTTCCTGTGCTTTAAGATCGGATGTAGACCACTTTACCGGCCAGCACTTAACAACTTCCCAAACCACTAATGGATCATGATCGGGGTTTAATAAAGTAATGGTAATATCCACCGGGGTAAAATCAAAATTATCAATGGCATCCCTGGCCCAATCAATAATTTTTGAGTTGGGTAACATGCCTCTTTTTAAAACCAGGTTGGCGTATTTAGTGCCTTTGGGAAACCGGTAAACAAAACGGTTTTCTCCTCCCTCGGTAAAATCTTCAGTGGTCATTTCCTTATTTAAGCCAGTAACTTCCTGAAAATTCACTTCCGACTTTGCACGTTGATCACTGAATTTAAACTCAACCTTAAAATGAAAACCAACAGGCGGATAAATAGCATTGCTGTCTGCCATAATTAAGTTGCTTCAATAGTGAATCCTTCATGTGCCAGTTCAACCGATTCGATAGAAACCTCGTTGCCGCTGGCTTTTAAACCCGGGCCTTCCAGTTTAACCGGGAAAGCCTGTTTTACTTTCCAAACCATAACCGGGTTATGTTCTTCATTCAATAATTTAATGGTGATATCACGGCGCTCAACGGTGTTCATTTTAATGGTATTCAACCAGCCAAAAAATTCATTATCGCCACCAAATATGCCACGCTTTAAGGTGATGTTGTTAAACTTTTGAATGCCGGGCATTTTGGTTACATGAAACTCGGGGCTGGCGCCATCACGGTATTCAATTGCCTGCACCTCGTAGGTTAAGCCAGATACTTCGGTGAAACCAACATTTGATCCACCCCAGTCAACAACAAAGTGAAATGCCGGTAAGGGATATTTATTTGCCATAATAAAAAGAATTAGTTGTTAATAATATTATTTCTGTTATTACTCATCAATCTGTTTAGGAGGTTTGTATTTTATGTGAGAATTCGAGTATGATAAACTCAGCAGGACGAACTGCAGCCATGCCGATTTTTACAATCATGCGGCCTTCTAATATATCCACAAAAGTCATCGTCTTGTTTAACCCTACTTCTACAAAAAAAGCTTCTTCGGGTTTAGCTCCGGCCAATGCTCCCTGACGCCATAAAAGCGTTAAGAAATTTTCAATCATACTTTTTACTTTAACCCATGTATTGGCATCATTGGGTTCAAACACTGCCCAGGATGTAGATTTTTTAACTGATTCTTCTACCATATTAAAAAACCTGCGAACGGGTATGTAGCGCCATTCGTTATCATTGCCTGCCAATGTTCTGGCTCCCCAAACCATGGTTCCTTTACCACTAAAAACACGGATGGCATTTACAGATTTACCGGCATCTACATCTACATTTAATCCATCCTGTATATTATCTGTTATATTCACCAATGTTCCTTTGGCATACGTAACACTTACATTTGCCGGTGCTTTCCAAACACCTCTTTCATTATCAACCCTGGCGTAAATACCTGCCATCGCACCCGATGGAGGTAGTAAGGTGAGGTCGCTGTTTATTTTATCAATTATACTTTTATATACCGGCCACATTCTAAGCAATGCATCTTCTTTCGATCTTTCCAGTGCATTACCAAATAAGTCAATTGATAATAAAATATTATTGAAGAATGTAAAGAGATCTTTTAATTTACCTGCCGCCAGTTTAAGGTTTACAATGCGTTGGCTTTCATTTGCAGCTAATGGATTAGTTAACATTAAAGCTGTTGTAGCATTTACGGTTCCTGTTGCTGCCAAATTAATTGTTTCAAATGTCAATCCGAGGAATGGTGCAGTTGCCCGGATTGCCGCTCCCAATGCAGTTGATGAAATCGGGTTTATAACTGTTCCTGCGGTTGAAACTAAAATAGCATCCCAGTTTAACAGCTCAGTTACTTTACCATCAAATGGGTTTGGCACAATGGCAGGATCGGGTGTTAAGGCGGCGGTATAATTTACTTGACTTAGTGTGTTGGCAACTACGTCATTATTTTGCATAAAAGCCGCATTTTTAAAACCAAAATCATCAATAAAAACAACTGTATGCAAAATCTGGCGTATCATTTTCCTGAGTTCAGTGGCTGCAGCTGTTACCTTGGCTGGTTGTGTTGCTGCAGGCTCAACTTCTGCTTCGGCAATTTTATTGTTTACCGATTGATAAAGTAAATCGAAAGCTGCAGGTACCGATGGCAGGGGAACAAGGCCGGAAAATCCGGCAGGCCTGTAGGCACTGTTATTGGCAGCAGCCAGATAAAAATTAATATTGGTATCAATAAAATTATTATCGGCCACTACCTCATCAAGCGCTGTAATCAATCCTTTAATAGCAGCTTCGTCGGTTGCTGAAAAATTTTTAACCAGTGTTTTTAAATCAATTGTTACTGCAGTGCCTGCTTTTACAATCTGTCCTTTTATATCCCTGTAATGCACGTCTTTTTTTATACCTACTTTAAGCCAGGGGGCGTAAACAGCACCATATTTAAGATTGCTCATGCCAATATTATCCCTAAACTCTTTAACCTTTACCAGCAAAGATGTTTTGTCATCTGCCTGGTTGATATCGAAAACACCAACCCTATCCATCAAATCTGCACATTGTTGCAAGGCTTGTTGCTGTAAGGTATAAATATCGGTACCGGTCATAGAAACAGCATCCGGAAAAACAATCATCGTAGGCTCATCTACTTCTTTAAGCATTTCAACCCCGCCCTGCATACCTGTTGCAGGTGCAGTTAAACCTAAAGCAACACTGCCATCATCTTTGTATTTTTCTACAGCAACTATATAGCAGTCGCCTCCGCCATTAGCAAAAAACATCTGGATAGAATCATAGAGAAAATATTTTTGCTTGTTTATTGCTTTTACCACCTGGTTATTGGCGTCTAATTCAACGCCGTATCCGGTTGCTTTATCAAAAATCAACTTTGGCCCGTTACCAAAATATAAAACAAACTCTACCATAGAGCTTATCTTTTTTGTTTTCATAAACAGGGATTCACCATTGGTTTCTTCTGCCTTTTCGGTATAACCGACAAAGGCAGGAATTGCAGTGGGCACCTGTGCCACTGATGGAGGAAATATGGAAACTTCGTTCACATACACTCCGGGGGTTTTAATTGCTGTGTATACCATTGTTTAATATTGATTATGATGAAAAATGTTATTTACACGTTTACGATTATTTTAGTGACTAAATTATTTAACAGGTCTTTTTTAAAGGTTAAGGATGATGGAAGCGGCAAGGGGTCTAATACAGTAACCGGATTTGGAATACCTGATTTTTGCAAACATAAATGCATAGGTTTTTGAGAATACAGGAGTTTAACATTAGACTTAAATTGTACATACCCTTTCAGATCATCCGGTAAGCCAACTGTTGAAAATGTTTTTAAGGGTTCGGCTACATCCGGAAAATGCTTTACCGATAACTGGCTAGCCAGCACTACTGCCAAAGTTTTTTTACGGATGTAAACATCAATAAACCAATCTGTGGAGCGGCTGCTTATGCTGATCAGGTATTTTTGAAATGGCGAGACGCCCGTCCACGCAATACCTCCTTTATAAGTGATTTCAATAATTGACAAAGTGCCGGTTGTATAATCTGCCGAGCAATAAACTCGTTCGTCTGTATCACCGCCGGTTGATTTGTGTCGGAGTGTATATAAACCGTCAGCATAATTTTTCAGGTTTATAAAAAAAGTTTCTTTTTTACCAACTGGCTCAGATGCTGTTTTGGCCCTTACCACGATGGGTTTTATCAAACTGCCTGAACCATCTCTTACTTCAAGGATATTTTGTACATTTTCCAGCAGCACTTCATACATAAATTCCATTGGCCTGTACAATACCGGATTGTTTAGTGCGCCACTTAAAATCGTAAGGTTACCGGGTGCATTGTAAGCGGCATTTTTCAGAAAAAATATTTTGTCTTTTTGCCAGCTATTTACATCGGCGTAGTACCAAAAATCAGGATTGGTTACAGAAACTTTAAAAGTAAATTTTTCTTCTGTTGTAATTGGTTTAAATGCTGTTGCATCATTTGTAAAAGGGCTGCACTCGTACAATAGCGCAATACCATCAGGTGTTTTTTTTGAAAGAATTTTGTAACGGCTCATTTGCCTTTTACAGTATTGAGTAGGTTCCACTACAAAGTCCTCATGCGACATGGCATCCACATAATAAGCGGCAGTAATTCCGATATTAAAAAGTTGTTCGTACCTCAGTCGCATAATTATTTAAGTGTTTCTTCTATTGTTAAATCTTTAATAAGGGGCTGGCCCGGAGATACCACTGTTTCCCGGTAAGTAAGCATTCTACATTTGTAAGTAAGGGATGGCATATACTTGGCACCCAAAGTTGCCCATAAATGATTCAGTTGCTCAAAAGTGAGGCTGACAGGCTCTATAATTAATTTTTCTATTCCGCCGGCGAGTAACTCTGGGTATTGATTTTTGGAAAATACATTTCGGAATTGAAAAAAGAAAATGACCTGATCCAGCAATAGCAGGGCACGTTCGTAGGGCGGCGTATTACCCGTTGTTATGGTTGAAAAACCTGCAAACTGTATGTATATGTTAAGTTTTATGTCAGGATTCACTACATGAAGCTTATCATCAGGAGTTTTTAAATACGGAAGCTGGGACTTGCCTACAGTTTCTTCTTCTGTATTAATTAATGTCAAAAAAATATGGTCGCCCGAAGCAAGAAACAAATGATTTTCCTGGTCTACTATATTTGTAAGGCTAACAGGCTTTATAAGTGAGCCAGCGGTACTCAGGGGGTCTTTTATGGCAATAAAAGAATTAACCTGATTTTTTAAAAAAGAAAGTGAAGAATGTATCATTTTTTTGTTTCAGTACTTAAAAAATAGAAATGTAAGACCGCATATAAAACTTGTACAATCCTTATCCAACTAAAATTTGTTCATTACTTTTTTTGAAAAAGACAAAACATTATATACTTCTTTCTGCACGAAAAAATTCAAATTTTCATTTGCTGTGATTTTAATATTTAATCGATCACTTTTAAAAACTCTAAAAGCAAAATGTGGCAGAGAAGTAAGGTTGATTAGATAGAAAACTGAAATCCTTAATT
Source organism: Chitinophagaceae bacterium (assembly GCA_031427745.1). Taxonomy (GTDB): domain Bacteria; phylum Bacteroidota; class Bacteroidia; order Chitinophagales; family Chitinophagaceae; genus Ferruginibacter. The sequence continues at coordinate 21,381 of JANPNY010000520.1, forward strand.
AGAATACAATTTTAGAAAAAGAAATATACATTGTCAATACCTTAAAGCAGAGATTTGAAAAAAAGATCAAAAAAGTTATTCAGATTGAAATGGCGTATTGTGACACAACCCCTACTGACACAGGTTTTTCGGTTAAATAAAAATCCTGAAAAAGCGCACAAGTTTAAATGTTAAATTACTAACGTCGCCTCCGAGTAAAATGATTTTCAGTTGAATATATTTTAGTTCTTTGACACCTTAATTTTATATGTTTAAAAACAAATGCTGTAATGCCCTTTTTTCGAAAGGAGCAAGACGAACGTATTGTGTAATTTCGTAGACAGTGTTTGTTAGTTTCAGTTTCTTTCTTACTATAAATACAAGCACATAAACTGATATAGCCATCCAGATTTGAGTATTTACTGCGTTCTCACTAAAACTCTAAAAAGTTTGAATTTTCAGCTTTTGCTTAATCCATTTAAGAACAAATTAATACCCAATCGGTGTTTGATGAGTTAATTGCCCAAAAGACATGAATAGAAATTGTTTCCAACAAGTAAATTCTTTTGCTCTATAGTTACCGTCATAACGGTTAACGCAACTTAGAAAAGATCCAAAGAAGCAAAATCTATTATTTGTGTAAAAGCCATACTTCCTTTATTCATTCTCAATGTTTACACAGAGAGCTATCAGAATTATTGTGAAATCATCGCTGCCTTAAAAGCGGCGCAAACATTGAACTGTCATGTGTTTCAAATAACTATTTTATAAAACAACGCAACGCTAATGCTCATTTATTGATAATGCTAATTATTCATTTGCTGGTAAAGTCTTCTTTTTCACGATAATCATTTCAAATAATTTCTATTGAGACATTGAAATACTGATTCCCCGCTTCTCCTCATTTCCTGTTAACTTTAGCCTTAAACTGCGATAGTATGACGAAGCTTTCCTTTTTTCTGTTTGCCGTTCTTTCATTTGCTTTTACTCAGGCCCAATTGTCCGGAGATGTTAAAAACCTTGACGCAGCATTAACCCTGCTTTATAAAACCAATCGGTTTAACGGAACTATTTTGTACGCTGAAAAGGGAAAGATTATTTATAAAAAAGCTTTTGGTGTTGTTGACTACCATACCAATAAGCCGCTGCAAACCACATCTGCATTTAACCTGGCATCGGTAACTAAACAGTTCATTTGCATGAGTATATTGATACTGCAAGAAAGAGGACAATTACAATTGGATGACGATTGCAAAAAGTACCTGCCGGAATTGCCTTATGATAACATCAGCATCCGTAACCTGATGACGCATATATCGGGTATTCCGGAATACTTTGATGTTTTTCAACGGTATAAAAGCCCGTTAGACACACTTACCAATGAAAAATTGATACAATTATACGCACTGTACAAACCGGCGCTTGATTTTGCAACTGGTACAAAATGGCAGTATTGTAATACCAATTATGCCCTGCTGGTGAGTATTATTGAGCGCATTAGTAAAATGCCGATGGATGCGTTTTTGCAAAAGAATATCACTACTCCGCTTGGGTTGACAGATACTTATATGTACCATCTGTTAATGCCATCGGTTCCTCTCAATCATGTTTATGGTTTTGAGGAGTTGGGTGAAAAAAGAAAACTAAATGACCTTACCCCTTTTGACGGTGTTACCGGTGACGGAAATATTTATTCTTCAATAGAAGATTTGTACAAATGGGAGCAAAGCCTCAGCACCGAAAAATTAGTTAAGAAGGAAACATTTGCACAGGCTCTGGAACCCGTTAAATTGAAAGATGGCACTACCTATCCTTATGGCTTTGGCTGGTTTATTGATAAAGATAGGGAGCAACAATACTGGCATACAGGTGGCTGGGCAGGTTTCATTAATTTAATTTATCGGGATGTAAAAAATCAGCGGACGCTTGTTGTATTAAGCAGTGGCAGTAATGGTCTTGCAAACAGAACTGCCAGGCAATTTATGCAGGGAGATTCAATTGATATTCCCTTAACTACGCTGATAAAAAATGTTCGCCTTATTGATGGAACAGGCACCCCCGCTCGTAACTCATCTATAAGAATCGAGGGTAAAAAAATTATAGCAGTGGGTAACTTAACAGCATTTGCCGGTGAAAATGTTGTTAGTGGAAACGGAAAAATATTAGCACCGGGTTTTATCGATAGTCACAGTCATCTTGTTGGTTCATTATCAAAATATCCAGAAGCACTGGCAGCATTGAACCAGGGCATTACTACCATCGTTTCAGGACAGGACGGTGGCAGCGATCCGGTTGACAGTATCAAATCAGCATTAAAAAGAATTCCTTCTGCCATAAACGTTGCTACCTACACCGGCCACGCCAGCATCCGGGAAAAAGTAATGGGTGCCAATCAATTGAGCAGACCAGCAACAACAGAAGAATTAGAAAAAATAAAACAACTGTTAAAGGATGATCTGCAAAAGGGTTCGCTTGGCCTTTCAACCGGATTGGAATATGAAGAAGCATTTTACAGCGACCGGAATGAAGTAATTGAATTAGCCAAAGTAACTGCTGCTGAAAAAGGCAGGTATATCAGCCATATCCATAGTGAGGATATCAACATGGCCGATGCCATTGATGAAATTATCCAAATTGGCCGGGAAGCAAAATTACCGGTCCAGATTTCTCATATTAAAATTGCATTAAAAGATGATTGGGGTTCTGGTGCAAAGTTGCTGGCAGCATTACAAACTGCCCGTGCAGAAGGTATTGATATTACCGCTGATTGTTACCCATATGATTTTTGGAACAGCACCTTGAGGGTGTTGTTTCCTAAAAAAGATTTTACCAGTTTAGCAGGTGCAACATACGCCACGGAACATTTATTTGATGCCGGTGGTTCCGTATTGGTTCGGTTTGCCCCCGATAGTAATTACAAGGGAAAAACTATTGCTGCCATTGCTGCGTTAAGAAAAGAAACTGCTCCACAAACCTTGCTGTATTTAGTTGTTACCGCTGCTGATTATGAAAAACAACATCCCGATGCAGGTGGAGTGGAAGCCATAATGGGCAAATCAATGGCTGAGGATGATCTTGCCAGTTTTTTAAGCTGGGGCCATACTAACATTTGCTCTGATGGTGCTAATGGCGGACATCCGAGGGGATACGGAAGTTTTACAAGGGTTTTGAGCAGGTATGTGAAAGAGAAAAAAATTATGACATGGGAAGATGCGATTCATAAAATGACAGCTCTAGCTGCTGAGCATACCGGCATAAAAAACCGGGGAATTATTGCCGCTGGATATTACGCCGATTTGGTGTTGATTGATCCTGAAACGGTGAAGGACAATTCCAATATTCAAAATCCAAAAGCTTTGTCGGATGGAATTTTACAAGTGTGGGTAAATGGCGAGTTGGTGTACAAGGATAAAAAATCTTTACAAAAATATCCGGGTGAGTTTATAAGTAAATAAGATGAATTATATTGGCCTTCGGCAGGCTAATTCAGCCGCAGTATAATTGAGCAAAACCACCTATTTAATAGACTAAAAATGAAACCCAAAGCAATCGTGTTAACCGATGGCATGCTTCACCAGGCAGATGCCAAGACAGCACATGGATTAATCCGTGGTACCGATCGATATGAAATAGTTGCAGTGATTGACGGTGTACATGCAGGCAAAGATGCAGGCAACGTACTGGATGGCATACATCGAAATATTCCTGTTTTTGCAAATATTGAAGAGGCGCTTACTGCAATCGACGATATTACCTATTGCATTATCGGGATTGCAACGATCGGTGGAAAATTGCCGCCGCATTTTATACCTACACTGGAGGCCGGTATTCGTCAACACATTTCTTTGGTAAATGGGTTGCATGATTTTTTAATAAATATCCCCTCGCTGGTAGCATTGTCAAAAGAATACAATGTTCAACTAATCGATGTAAGAAAACCAAAACCAAGACAGGATCTGCGCGTGAGGTCGATCTCGAAGAAGCTCGTGACGTGTGCCGCCACCTGCCTGGCCTGGCGCATGTGATCCGCCGTGAGGCGGCGGATCTTGGACA